>CADBOK010000162.1 GCA_902796245.1 Oscillospiraceae bacterium
AAGCTCGGCAAAATTCTCCTCCTGTGCAGTTTCAACTTTCAGTTCTTCGCTCATTTTGTTGTTTACCTCCTTAATTATCCACGGCGGCGTCGATGCGCCGGCCGTTATACCCACAGTAGCTGCGCCATGAAAAAAAGACATGTCCAGTTCATCGGCATGATCGACGAGTACCACCTTCGGGCAATTCTCCTTGCAGATCATGGCCAGACGCCCCGTATTGGAGCTTCTCGCGTCCCCGATAACGACCATCGCATCACAGCTCTTTGAAAGAGAAGCTGCCTCTTCCTGCCGCATTTCCGTAGCTCTGCATATTGTATCAAATATTTCGCAATTTGTACACACTTTTTTTGCAATTTCCCGGCATGATTCCCACAATTTTTGCGTCCCAGTCGTCTGCGAAACCAGACAAAACGGCAAATCGCGCCGTTCAGGGCATTCCGTGAGCCAGGTTTCGAGCGCTTCGGCGGTCTGGAAGACGTGCGCGTCGGAGGAAAAGCTCGCGATGGCGATGATCTCCGGGTGCGTGGGCGTGCCGATGATGAGAAGACTCCGGCCCTCCCGCTCCGCCTTCTGCGCAATCACGTGGATCTTTTTGACGAACGGGCAGGTCGCGTCGACCATCGCCGCGCCGCGCGCGGCAAGCGCTTTCTGCTCTCCGGCGGGGATGCCGTGCGCGCGGATGACGACGGTCTGGCCGGGCTCCGCCTCGTACGCCGCGGATATTTCGCGCAGGCCGAGCGCTTCGAACCGCTCGACCACATGCCGGTTGTGGATGATGGGGCCGAGCGTGACCGCGTTTTTGCATGTGCGCGCCGTCTGTCCGGCGAGCGCGACCGCGCGCTCGACACCGAAGCAGAAGCCCGCCGTTTCAGCCAATCTGATCCGCATAGCTGTCACCGCCCAACTGATAAATGGTTTTCAGGAGCCGGTCGGACGCCTGCTGGCAGGCGTCGTGATCGCCGGGCTCCAGCTTGCCGACCTGATACGGCTCGCCGAATATGACGCTCACCGGACAGAACGGCGTCTTGTTGCGCGTGACGAATACCGGCACGACCGGGACGCCGGACTCCGCCGCCATGCGCACGGCGCCCGTTTTCGCGCGCACGTGCTTATTTTTGTTGCAGCGCGTCCCCTCAATGAAGACGAGCAGCTTGTCCTGTTCGCGCTCCAGCGCGTCAACGCATTGGCTGAACGCCGCCGTATCGTGCGCGCCGCGATTGACAAAAATAACGCGAAATTTTTCCATGACCCAGCCGATGAACGGCACGCGGCGCAGCTCCTGCTTGGCCATGATGCGGATCATTTTCTTTTCGGGCAGGGCCAGCAAAATCCAGATGGGGTCGGCCATACCGGAGTGATTGGCGCAGAGAATGCAGCTGCCCGCCGGGAGGCGTTCCCGGCCCGTCACATGAAAGACCGGGTGCCAGAAAAACAGCCCGATGCGGCACAGCCACCAGCACAGATGGTACCAGAAGTTCACCCGAGCTTCCTCCTGACAATGGCTAAGATGGCCTCTACCGATTCTTCAACCGTATCGTCAGAGGTATCGAGCAGCACGGCGTCCGCCGCCTGCTTTAACGGCGCGATGGCGCGCTCGGAATCCTGTTTGTCGCGCTGCTTCGTCTCGGCGAGGATCTGCGCGTAGGGCGTTTTATCGCCCTTCTGCTGCAGCTCGTCGAAGCGGCGCTTCGCGCGGACCTCGGCGCTGGCCGTCAGGAAGATCTTCACGTCGGCCTTCGGCAGCACGACCGTGCCGATGTCGCGGCCGTCCATGACAACGTTGTGCGTCCGGGCAAGCTGCCGCTGCATGTCGAGCAGAAACGCGCGCACGCACGGCTGCGCGGATACGCCGGAGGCGTACATGGACATTTCGGGGGTGCGGATCTCCCCTGTTACATCCGCGCCGTTGAGGAGCATGTGCTGCACGCCGTCTTCATAGCGGATGTCGATGTTGACCTCGTCGATGAGGCGGGCGATACCGTCCTTATCTTTGGGGCCGACGCCCATGAGGCGCATGTAATAGCCGACGGTGCGGTAGATCGCACCGGTGTCGACGTACAGATAGCCCAGCTCTTTTGCGCAAGCTTTGGCCATGGTGCTTTTCCCGGCTCCCGCCGGGCCGTCGATGGCGATGGAAACGAATTTGCTCATGTCGCGTCCTCCGGTGATTGAAATTCTTTTGCCGCGGCGGACAGGCCCGCCAGACGGCCCGTCGCCCAGGCGATCTGGAGGTTGAAGCCGCCGGTATAGGCATCGACGTCCAGAAGCTCACCCGCAAAGTACAGGCCCGCGATTTTTTTGGACTCCATCGTCTTCGCGTTCACCTCGGAAACCTTTACGCCGCCGGAGGTGACGATGGCGTCCTCGACGGGCGCTTTGCAGGCGATGGGCACGGAAAAGCATTTGATCGTCTCGAGCAGCGCACGCCGCTGCTGCTTCGTGATGGAGTTGACCTTCTGCATGGGGTCAATGCCGCTGCGGGCAATGACGACCGGGATCATGGACTTGGGCAGCAGGGCCGAAAGGCTGTTTTCAAAATCGCGGTTCTGTGCGGCGGAAAAATCGCGCAGGATGCGCGCGTCGAGCGTCTTCTCGTCCAGTGCGGGCTTGAGGTCGATTTTGACCGTATAGCTGTCCTCGCCGCGCGCCATGTGGGCGCTGGCCGAGAGAATGACCGGCCCGGAGAGGCCGAAATGGGTAAACAGCAGCTCCCCAAAGTCCTCGTAGACGGTCCTGCCTTTGGCGTTTACAAGTTTAACTGCAATGTTTTTCAGGGCAAGACCCTGCATTTTTGCGCAGTCGTGTCCCTTTTCGACCAGCGGGACAAGCGAGCCAACCGGCTCTATGATCGTATGCCCGAGGGCCCGCGCCATGGCGTAGCCGCTGCCGGTCGAGCCGGTGGCGGGATAGGACAGGCCGCCGGTCGCGAGAATGACACAGTCGGCGGGCACGGGGCCTTCCGCCGTTTTGACGCCGGTCACGCGGCCGTCGGATACGGCGATCTCCGCCGCCCTGCGCGTCAGAACGCGCACATGGGTCTCACGCAGAAAGCGCTCGAGCGCGTCGAGAACCGACTGCGACCGGTCGGAGACCGGGAAAACGCGGTTGCCGCGCTCGGTCTTGAGCGCGCAGCCGTAATCTTCAAAAAAATTCTTCGCGTCCGCAGGCGAAAAGCCTGCGAGGGCGCTGTAGAGAAAGCGCGGGTTCGTGGGGACGCTTTGCAGCACGTCCTGCCACGCACAGTCGTTCGTGACGTTGCAGCGGCCCTTGCCGGTGATGAGGAGCTTTTTGCCGAGACGGCCATTCTGCTCGAGAAGCGTCACCTGCGCGCCGGCCTGCGCGGCCATGCCGGCGGCCATCATGCCCGCCGCGCCGCCGCCGACGACGACCACTTTATTCGACCCGTTCAAAGGCGTCATATTCATCCCAAAGCCGCTCCAGATCCTCATAGGTTTTTGCCA
>CADBOK010000163.1 GCA_902796245.1 Oscillospiraceae bacterium
ATAGGCGATCTTGACGTAATCCTTCGTCACGCCGCCGACCTTCAGCTGCTCCATGCCGACGTAGCGGCCGATGCCGTGGTGCTCGTGTACGACGAGATCGCCGGGGGTCAGGTCGGTGAACGAATCGAGCTTTTTGCGGTTCGTGGCCTTTTTCGGCGCGCGGACGCGCCTGCGCTCCTGCCGGACGGCGATCTGCCCCTCTGTTAAGATGGCAAATTTGAGCGTCGGGTATTCAAGCCCCGCCGGAAGCGAGCCGCCCGCGATGAGAATCTGCCCCGGCTGCGGGAGCTTCGTCAGCGGGAAAGACAGCAGCGCGTTCAGTCCGCTTTTCGCAAGCAGCTCCTTTAAAATTTCCCCGCGCCGCTGCCCGCCGCACAGAACGATGGAGCCATACTGGTTCGAGGCGTAAGTTTTGAGGTCTGCCGCCGCCGTTTCGAGACTTCCGCCGTAGCCCGGCAGCTGCCGGGCCGTAAAGGAAAGGAGCTGCTTGGGCGGCAGCGCCTCGGGATAGCGCGCGGCCAAAAAGCTGTCACAGTAAATGACGGCCCGGCCGCGCAGCGACGCGGCCAGATCGTCCATTGTCGCGTAATAATCGCACAGCTCGCCGAAGAGCGTGCCGGAGGTCAGGAACGAATCGAGCAGGAGGCCGAATTCCTCCGCGCGGTCCTTTTCCCCGCGCTGGAGATTGCCGTGGTCGCAGAAGGCGACGACGGCCTCCTGCGGCAGATATGACGCAGCGGTCGTAAATTCCGGGTAAATGAGCGCCATATACCGGTCGGCACTGGCGAACAGCGTCTCGTTTTCAAGCGCCTCGCAGTCCTTCTGCAGCGTTTCAATGAGCGCCTGATTGGGCGTTTTCCGGCGCTGCTGGCGCGCGATGATGGCGCGCAGATCTTCACACAGACCGGATATCCCCTGCGGGTGCAGGTGCGGCTCCGTCTCGGCTACAGGAAGCAGAACGGCTTCGTCAACGTTTTCCGTGCGCCGCTGCGTGATGGGGTCGAAATAGCCCATGGTGTCGAGCTCGTCGCCGAAGAATTCCGCGCGCAGCGGCTTTTCCTGCGCGGGGGAATACACGTCCAGAATGCCGCCGCGCAGGGCAAACTGTCCCACGCCCTCGACCAGACTCGCGCGGGAATAGCCCGCGCGGGTCAGGCGCTCGATGAGCTCCGGCATGCTGTATTCCGCGCCGGTTCTCAGCGTCACGGACGCGGAAAAGAGCGTCTGCCGCGGAAGCGTGCGCAGCAGCAGCGCGTCGAGACTCGCCACCAGCACCGGGACGCGGCCCTGCGCCAGCGCGTACAAAAGCCGCAGCCGCTGCTGCTCCCACTGCCGGGACACGCCGATGGCCCCGGCCAGCGTCAGCTCACGCGACGGCAGCACGGGCGGCTCTTCGCCTAAGAATGCGCCAAGCTCGGAGGCCAGCCGCTTCGCGGCCATATCGTCCTGACACACGGCGACAAGGGGTCTTCCGGACTGCTCATGCACGGCGGCGAGCACATGGCTGCGCGGCGTCTGACTCAGCCCGGACACGGCGACGGCCTGCTTCGCCTCCACGGCCTTCAGCAGCTGGTTATAATCGGTGCTCTTTTGCAGAAGCGAAAGCAGAACGTTCATGGGACTCTCCTAAAAAACAGTTTTTGCCCAACAGGCAACGCGCATAGGAGAGGTTCTCCTATGCGTAGGGGGTGTGAGATATCAGTTGTAGGGTGGCTGCAAATTCGTGCGGCAGCCTGTAGGGGCCGATGCCGGTCACAGCCGTTCGCGACGAAGGAGCGTTACGGATGTGGGTCTTCCGCTTGCCGGTACACATCGGCCCGTTGGAAAGTAACGAGTTCGCCGCAGCTTCCCGTAAAACCGGTATATCCTGCGGGCGGACAGAGTCGTCCGCCCCTACAGAGGACCGGGGGTCAAAAACGGCTCGTAGGGGCCGACGACTCTGTCGGCCCAAAAAATATAACGAATTCGCCGGGATTTACCGAAAAAACGCTCTGTTCTGCCGGGTCGATGCGACGCCCGCAGGCTAGTTTCGAGGCGCAGCCGCGCTTTGCGCGGCTCTTGGGCATCGATCCCTGCAAGCGAGCGGGCAGGTGCGTGCGTATTTGGCGGCGCTCAGAACATCTTCCCGTTATACTCCGCCGCGGCCTTTTCGCAGCCGTTTTTGACGATGCAGAGGGCGGCGTCGGCGGCGTGGGACATGGATTCCTGATAGTCGGGCCATTCGGCCTTGGAGACGGTGGACAGCACCCAGTCGGCCAGATCGTAATCGGGGTGCGGCTTGGCGCCGACGCCGATCTTGACGCGCGGGAACTGGTCGGAGCCAAGGCAGGAGATGATAGACTTCAGGCCGTTGTGGCCGCCGGCGGAGCCGTTTTTGCGGATGCGGAGCCTGCCGACGGGGAGCGAAATGTCGTCGAAGAGGACGAGCACCCGCTCCGGCGGGATCTTATAAAAGTGCGCGGCAGCCTCGATGGCGATGCCGGAGGCGTTCATATAGGTCTGCGGCTTCATGAGAAGCAGACGCTGTCCGTCAAAGTCCGCCTGCGCGGTGAGGGCCTTGAAGCGCTCTTTGGAAACCTTGACCTGCAGGCGCGCGGCCAGCAGGTCAAGGGACATAAAACCGGTATTGTGACGGGTCTTCTCGTATTCGGAGCCCGGATTGCCGAGCCCCGCGATCAGCCAGTCATAGTTTGGCTTTTGAAACAGCATAAAAATCAGAACAGAACGGACATGGAGTTTTCTTCGTAAATTCTCTGGATGGCGTCGGCAAAGATCGGGGAGACGTCCAGATACTTGATCTTGCTGCATGCGCCCTCAAGCGGCGGGATGGTGTTGAGGAAGGTCAGCTCCTTGATGCAGCTGTTGGCGATGCGCTCGTTGGCCGGGCCGGAGAGCACGCCGTGGGTCGCGCAGGCGTAGACCTCGGTCGCGCCGCCGATCTCGACGATGGCCTTGGCCGCGTTGCAAAGAGAACCGGCGGTGTCGACCATATCGTCAAAGAGGATGCACTTCTTGCCCTTGACGTCGCCGATGACGTTCATGACCTCGCACTGGTTTGCCTTTTCGCGGCGCTTGTCGACGATAGCCAGGTTCATGCCCATCTTGTTGGCGAACATGCGGCTGCGGGCAACGGAGCCGACGTCCGGGGAGACGACAACCATCTCTTCCGGATGCTCAAACTTGGACATGTAATATTTCACGAAGATCGGGTTGGAGAGCAGATTGTCGACCGGGATGTCGAAGAAGCCCTGGATCTGGGACGCATGCAGATCCATGGTCAGCACGCGGTCCGCGCCCGCGGCCTCGATCATGTTGGCGACCAGCTTCGCGGAGATGGGGTCGCGGCCCTTGGCCTTGCGATCCTGACGGGCGTAGCCGAAGTACGGGATGACAGCGGTGATGCGGCCGGCGGAGGCGCGGCGGCAGGCGTCGATCATGATGAGCAGCTCCATCAGGTTGTTGTTGACCGGCTTGCAGGTCGACTGAACCAGAAATACGTCGCTGCCGCGGACGGATTCATTGATGGTCACGGAAACCTCGCCGTCGGCGAAGGTCGTTACGGTGCAGTCGCCCAGCGGCAGCCACAGCTTGCGGCAGACGCCCTCGGCAAACGGACGGTTTGCGTTGGCACAGAATACCTTGACGTTCTTACCATGAGAAATCATATGAAATTACCCTCTCTCTTGTGTTGTTCGGTCTGTTCTTTGTTCTGTATTGATTTTATATTTAAATGGCGGTTCCTGCCGCCGGGGATACGGAAAAATATGTGTTACTTCTTTTCCTTCAGCTTGTGCCGGTTGGCCCAGTCGCGCTTGTTCTGCTGGCGGGCGCGGGCGATGGCAAGCGCTGCGGGGGGCACGTCGTCGGTCACGGTGGAGCCGGCGGCGATATACGCTCCTTCTCCGATGTGGACGGGCGCGATGAGGTTCGCGTTGCAGCCGATGAAGGCGTCATCGTCAATGACGGTGCGGGATTTTTTCACGCGGTCATAGTTGACCGTGACGGTGCCGCAGCCGAAGTTGATATTTTTGCCCACATCGCTGTCGCCGATGTAGGTCAGGTGGGAGATCTTCGTGCCATCGCCGATGGTGGAGTTCTTGACCTCCACAAAGTCGCCGCAGCGCACGTGCGAGCCGATGCGCGAGCCCGGACGGACATAGGCGAAGGGGCCGACGGTCGTGTCCGCGCCGATCTCGGAATCGTAGACCTGCGAGGCGTTGACGCGCGTATTCTCCCCGACCTTTACATTTTCCAGATAGCTGTTCGGGCCGATGGTGCAGCCGTCGGCGATGGACGTCGTGCCGCGCAGGACGGTCCCGGGCAGCAGCTCTGTCCCGGCCCCGACAAAGACGGTCGGCTCAACGTAGGTATTGTCATAATCCCAGATGGAGACGCCTGCGGCGGCCAGCTCGTACAGAACGCCGCGGCTGAGAACCGGCTTCCACTCGGCCAGCTGCTGCATGGACGAAACGGCGTAAACGCCGTCGCGGTCGGTATACGGGACGCCATGCTCCTTCATGAAGTCGGTGAAGATGAACGTATCGTCCAGCGCGTCCATCAGCGCCTGACGGCTGACGGAGGACACGCCGCTCTCGACCGGCGCGCCGGAAAACGCTTCCTCGTCGACGGCAAACGGATCGATGACGGCAGGGCCGGTGACGACAATGACGTCCTCCTCCTGCTCGTCGGCCGTGGACAAAAAGACGTGGAGCTGGTCGGCGGTCTCCTCGAGCTTCGCGCAGCTCAGCTCGCAGCCGTCCGGGAAGCAGCGCTTCGCCTCGGACAAAAACCGCTCGTGGCAGACCAAAAAGAAGCGCCCAACCCCGCCTGCGGCCAGAGAGCGCGTCAGCCAGGACAGCAGCGGCGTTCCCATAATCGCTTGCAGCATCATTGGACGGGAAGATCCTGTTTTCGTAGTATCGTCAGGCACAAAGACGACGGCAGATAAATCGGACAACAGACCCACGCTCCTTTACCGATAGACATTCTGCTTGTATTATAACAGAGATTACGCTGTTTGTACAGAAAGCCGTACGGAATTTTCACGGAAAAACAGAGAAAGTTTTCTGGAAAAAGTGGCTATTCATTGCGCAAATGAACAAACTATGATAGAATATTTTCACCTTATCAGAAAAACGAAGAGGAACAACTATGCTGACACTCAAGAATCTCAGTCTGACGGCAGCGGACGCGCAGGGCCGCGCGGACATCGTCAAAAACGTCTCTCTGGACGTGGAAGACGGAAAATTCCTTGTCATTACCGGCCCGAACGGCGGCGGCAAGACGACGCTTGCCAAGCTCATCATGGGCCTCGCGGCGCCGACCGGCGGCCAGATCCTGCTGGACGGCGAGGACATCACCGGCCTTTCCATCACCGACCGCGCAAAGCGCGGCATTTCGTATTCCTTCCAGCAGCCGCCCCGGTTCAAGGGCATGAAGGTCTCCGACCTTCTGACCATCGCGGCAGGCAAAATGCTCTCACACGATGAGGCCTGTTCCTATCTGACGCAGGTGGGCCTGTGCGCGCGCGACTATCTGAACCGCGACGTGGACACGAGTCTGTCCGGCGGCGAGGTCAAGCGCATCGAAATTGCGACGCTGCTGGCCAAAAATTCCCGCATCATGATCTTCGACGAGCCGGAGGCGGGCATCGATCTGTGGTCGTTCGCCCGGCTGACGGAGACGTTCCGCGAACTGCACGAAAAGGGCGGCCGCACGATTCTCATCATCTCCCATCAGGAGCGCATCATCCGTCTGGCCGACGAGATCGTCCTGATCGCGAACGGCGAGATCGCCGGGCGCGGCACGGCGGACGAGCTCTATCCGAAGCTGCTGTCGCAGACCGTCGCGGGCTGCAATCTGCTGGAGGTGAACGGAACATGCTGAACGACATTCAGAAAAGCATTCTCAAGACCGTCTCGGATATGACGGGTATCCCGGACGGCGCGGTAAACATCCGGCTCGACGGACAGAAGGCGTTCCGCCAGAATTCCGAGCATATCCAGATCGTCTCCAAGACCGACAAGGACGGCATCGACATTAAGATCGCGCCCTTTACCAAAAGCGAAAACGTACACATCCCCGTCGTGCTGAGCAAGGCCGGGTTCCACGACATGGTCTATAACGACTTCTTTGTCGGCGAGGGCGCGGATGTGACCATCGTAGCCGGCTGCGGCATCCACAACTGCGGCGACTGCGACTCCGAGCACGACGGCATCCACACCTTCTACATCGGCAAAAACGCGAAGGTACACTATATCGAAAAGCACTACGGCGAGGGCGAGGGCACGGGCAAGCGCATCCTG
>CADBOK010000164.1 GCA_902796245.1 Oscillospiraceae bacterium
CCGAGGGAACCATCCTGACCGTCTCCCGCCTCACGGCAGACGCCGCGCGCGATCTGGCCGAAGAAAACGCTGAGATCGAGTACGTGCTGCAGCACTGCCTTGACACAGCGCACGCCGCGCTGGACAACACGGTCAACCAGAACCCGGTTCTGAAAAAGGCCGGTGTCGTCGACGCGGGCGGCATGGGCTTCTGCCTCATTCTGCGCGGCATGCTCGAGAGCCTGCGCGGCAATGATATCGTCTGCGAGGATACGGGCGCGACGAACGAAGAGGCCGACTTCGGCATTTTCGATTCTGAGGACATTACATTTGCATTCGACACGGTCTTCATCGTGCGCAAGCGCGAGGACATCACCTCTCTTGACCCGTTGCGCGAATATCTCGGCAGCATCGGCGACAGTCTTGTCATCGGCGAGGACGACGAGGCGTTCAAGGTCCACGTACATACGAACATCCCGGGCGATGCGCTGAGCGAGGCCCAGAAGTATGGTACGCTGGAGCTTGCGAAGATCGAAAACATGCGCCTGCAGCACGACGATCTGACCGCCGGCCGCACGGCCCGGTCGACCGACGATCTGGAGGCCGTGGAAAAGGAGCTGGAAAGCCAGCCCGCGAAGCAGGAAGCGCCGGCGGAGCCCGAAAAGCGCTACGGCAGCGTCGCCGTATGCGCGGGCGCGGGGCTGGCCGGCGTGTTCCGCGATCTCGGCGTCGACGAGATCATCGAGGGCGGCCAGACCATGAATCCCTCGACGGAGGATATTCTGCGGGCGATTGAAAAGACCCCTGCGGAGATCGTCTTTGTTCTGCCCAACAACAAGAACATCATCATGGCCGCGCAGGCGGCGGCGGAGCTGGCCTCGCGCGAGGTCGTGGTCGTCCCGACCAAAACCGTCCCGCAGGGCATCAGCGCCATGCTCTCGTTCGACCCCGGCATGGAGCCGAGCGAAAATGAAGCTGCCATGACCGACTGCCTCTCCGGTGTCATGACCATGCAGATCACCTACGCCGCGCGCGACTCGGACTTTGACGGCTTCGATATCCACGCGGGCGACTATCTCGGCCTGTGCGACGGCGCGCTGGCCGGGACGACGCGCGAGATCACCGAGCTTCTTGCGCGCCTTGCGGACAAGGCCGCGGAGGCCGAGAAGGAATTCATCAACATCTTCTACGGCGCGGACATTCAGGAGTCCGACGCGGAGGCGGCGCTGGAGCTGTTCCGGCAGCATGCGCCCAACGCGGAGGTCAACCTCGTCTCCGGCGGCCAGCCGATCTACTATTATCTGATCTCGGCAGAATAAACGTCACGCCCCTGCTCCAGACCGGAGCAGGGGCGTCAGCGCGTCAAAAAGCCGATTGCAAAGCACGCGGCAGCCGCTGTTTTCCATCGGATTTTTCCAACACGCAGCACCATAAATCAGAAAGAAAAGAAAAAGGAGGCAGATCCATCATGGGCATGATCCTGACAGACGAACAGCAGGCCATTCTGGACGGCGCCAGAGGCGAAACCATGGCGAAGGTCATGAAAACGCTTGTCATGTTCGGCGAAGCATTCCACGCGGAGAAGATGGTCCCGGTCACAAGCCGGTATAACCATCTTGTCACATCCTTTGGTCTCGGCGTTCTGCAGCCGGTGTACGATCTCATGCAGCAGCTGATTGACGCCGGCGCCGTTTCCGGCCAGAAATTCTCGGCAGATCCCCGCCCGCTCGACCCCAACGTCCCGGCAAATCTTCTGCAGCAGCTGGTATTCAAGAAATTCATGTACAACAAGCAGGGCTTCTACGAGGGCCAGCTGGAAAAGCTCGGACTGCTTGACAAGGATGCGTTCACCTGCACCTGCTATATGTCCGAGGTCGGAAACAAGCCTGAAAAGGGCGACGTGCTCTCGTGGTCGGAATCCTCTGCCGTCGTGTACGCCAACTCCGTGCTCGGCGCGCGCTGCAACCGCAACTCCGGCATCATGGATATCATGGGCTCGATCGTCGGCTACGTACCGTATTTCGGTCTGCTGACCGACGAGGGGCGGAAGGCTACATGGATCGTGAAGATCGAGACGGCCAAAAAGCCCGAGGCGCAGCTGCTGGGCTCGGCCATCGGCATGAAGGTCATGGAGGATGTGCCGTATGTGGTCGGTCTTGACAAATGGCTCGGCACGGAGCTGGACGACGCGGCCTGCACATATCTCAAGGACTTCGGCGCAGCGACTGCGTCCAATGGCGCGGTGGGTCTTTACCACATCGCGAACCTCACGCCCGAGGCCAAGGAGCAGGGCGAGGCGCTGATCGCCGAAGGCGCGAAGATCTATGTGATCGACGATGCGGAGCTTCAGCGCGTCAAGGACAATTACCCCGTCGTCTGGAAGAACAAAGACGCGAAGCCGAAGCTCTGCTTCATGGGCTGCCCGCACATGTCGCTCGAGCAGCTGAAAACATGGACAGAC
>CADBOK010000165.1 GCA_902796245.1 Oscillospiraceae bacterium
AGTCCAGGAGGCTGTCAAGAAGATCACCGGCAGCGAGGGCTTCAAGGGCATCAACCCCGACGAGTGCGTGGCAGTCGGCGCGGCCATCCAGGGCGGCGTCCTGGGCGGCGACGTCAAGGGCCTGCTGCTGCTCGACGTGACCCCGCTTTCCCTGGGCATCGAGACCATGGGCGGCGTGTTCACCAAGCTGATTGACCGCAACACCACCATCCCGACCAAGAAGAGCCAGGTCTTCTCCACCGCCGCTGACAACCAGACCTCCGTTGAGGTCCATGTCCTGCAGGGCGAGCGTGAGATGGCAGCCGACAACAAGACGCTCGGCAAGTTCCAGCTGACCGGCATCGCCCCGGCGCCCCGCGGCGTCCCGCAGATCGAGGTCACGTTCGACATCGACGCCAACGGCATCGTGAACGTCTCGGCAAAGGATCTCGGCACCGGCGCCGAGCAGAAGATCACCATCACCGCTTCGTCGAACCTCTCGAAGGAGGATATCGACAAGGCTGTCCGCGAGGCAGAGCAGTATGCGGCAGAGGACAAGGCCCGCAAGGACGAGGTCGATACCCGCAACAACGCAGACCAGATCATCTACCAGTCCGAAAAGACCCTGAATGAGATGGGCGATAAGGTCACCGAGGCTGAAAAGGCCCCCGTCAAGGAAGCCATTGAAAAGCTGAAGACCGCCCAGAAGGGCACCGACCTCGCCGCCATCAAGGCCGCGACCGAGGAGGTTCAGAAGGCGTTCTACGCCGTGTCCGAGAAGCTCTACAAGAACGCGGCCCCGCAGGGCGAGCCGAACGCCAACCCGAACGCCGGTCAGGCTGGCCAGCAGGCGGGCGGCAATGACGACGGCGTCGTCGACGCGGACTACGAAGAGGTCAAGGACAACTAATTCGTGAAGCACGGCTTGACAGGGGCGGCATAACCGCCCCTATCGGCTGTTACCCACCGAATCTGAGGTGAGATAGTATGGCAGATCAGAACAAACGAGATTATTACGAGGTGCTGGGCGTCGAGAAAAATGCGTCCGACGCCGAGATTAAAAAGGCCTACCGCAAGCTGGCCATGAAATACCACCCCGACCAGAACCCCGGCGACAAGACCGCCGAGGAAAAATTCAAGGAGATCAACGAGGCGTATGAGGTGCTGTCCGACGCCGATAAAAAGGCCCGGTACGACCAGTACGGCTTCGCGGGCGTCGACCCGAATTTCAATCCGAACGCAGGCTTCGGCGGCTTTGGCGGCGGCGGCTTCGGCGGGTTCGGGGATCTCGGCGATATCTTCGGCGATTTCTTTGGCGGCGGCGCGTCGTCGTCCGGGCGCAGAAGAGGCCCGGCGAAGGGACAGAACGTCGTCAGCGAGATTGAAATCAGCTTTGAGGACGCAGCCTTCGGCTGCGAGCGCGAGATCACCTTCTCCCGCATCGAAACCTGCAGCACCTGCCATGGCACCGGCGCGAAGGAGGGCACGAGCCCCCAGACCTGTACGTACTGCCACGGCACCGGCACCGTGCGCACCCAGCAGAATTTCATGGGCATGACCATGCAGTCCAACCAGCCGTGCCCGAAGTGCGGCGGCACCGGCAGTATCATCACCGATCCCTGCACCGCCTGCCGCGGCAAGGGCAAGGTGCGCCACACGAAGACCATCCGCGTCAAGGTTCCCGCCGGGATCGACGACGGCCAGTCCTTCCGCGTGCGCGACGAGGGCAACGCCGGGGCGAACGGCGGCCCGAACGGCGATCTGCTCGTGACCGTGTCCGTGCGCAAGCACCCGATCTTCACGCGCGACGGCGCGAACGTCATGTGCCAGATGCCCATTTCCTTTACACAGGCCGCGCTCGGCGCGTCCATCGAGGTCCCGACGCTCGACGGCAAGGTGCGCTACCAGATCCCCGAGGGCACGCAGACCGGCACGACCTTCCGCCTGCGCGGCAAGGGCATCCCCTACGTCGGCTACAAGACGCGCGGCGACCAGTTCGTCACCGTCGTCGTCGAGACGCCGACAAAGCTCACGCACGAGCAGAAGGAGCTTTTAAAGCAGCTTGAATCCTCCGTCGGCGACGACGGCCAGCCCAAGCGCAAGAGCTTCTTCGACAAGCTCAAGGGCTGAACCCATCCATAAAAACCACGCGCCTGCGGCAGTTCGCCGCAGGCGCGTTTGTTTGTGAAGATGTAAACTGCAGGCTGGTCATGCCTCCGGCGGCCCTATCTTTTCCGCCTTGCCGGAAAAGATAGGGGAGAAAAGGGGTGCTGGATACGGTTTGGCGCATCCTGCGGGTACGGTTCAGGCAGGGGCCAACTACTTAGTCTCTGCGAACACACGAACGCACCCTACGGGGCTGGACTACGCGCCGCCTGTTACGGTATACCGAATTTGATAGTAGCTGCATTTTAGTGATTGCGGTAAAAACGCTTTGTGTTGGAAATTTACAGGGGAGTGCGAATTCGCCGAGACTCTGTAGGGGCCGATGCCCACATCGGTCCGGCAGATTGCACCGCTTTTTGCGGAAATCTACGGCGAATCCGCGGTTGCCCAAGGGGAGCCTTACGCCTCGAGCAGATAGCTCAAACCGAGCAATATGTACAGGGGGCCAAAGCAGTAGGCCATGAAAAGCTCCTTCTGCGGAACCCTTTGCCGGAAGCCGTCCGTCAGGACGAGGATCTCGGCAAAATACGCGCCTGCGCCGAGAAAATACGCCGCTGCGCGCAGCAGCTTGTGGATGTCCGCCAGCGCGAACGAGGCCAGGAACAAAGCTGCCGCCGCGCCCGCCGCCACATTGCGCGCGACGAGCATGACGTGCTCCCGGCGCGCTTCCTCCGGCGACTGATTCTCTGTGATGGTGTAGACTGCGTTCTGTTTCTCCATGCAGCGTCTCCGATCCTTTTTTCGGTATTATACCAGAAAAACAGGACGCTTGCCTAGTCCTTTGGAAAGAAAACCGTCTGCTTTGACAAAATTTCCGTCCGCTCGCCCGTCATGGGGTGCGGAAAGACGAGCCGCGCGGCGCACAGCTGCTGCGTGAGAAGTCCGTGGGCGGCGGAATACGCCGCCGCTTCCGGACTTGTGTACTGCGGGTCGCCGAGGATCGGGAAGCCGGAGGCCATGCAGTGCAGCCGGAGCTGATGTGTGCGGCCCGTCAGGGGATGCAGCTCCAGAAGCGCCGTTTTTTCCGCCCGTTCCAGTACGCGGTACTGCGTCAGCGCCTGCTGTCCCCGCTCGTCCACCACGCGGATGAGACTGCCGCCGCCGACCTTATAGACCGGCAGGTCGATCTGCCCTTCATCCTGCGGCGGCTGGCCGAAGACGGAGGCAAGATAGGTTTTTTCCAGCTGCCGTTCGCGCAGCATCCGGCAGAACCGGTCGTGGATATTTGCGTTTTTCGCCAGGATCACCACGCCGAACGTGTCCCGGTCGAGCCGCGTCACGGGATGGACGCCGGAGGCTTCGCCGTTTGCCAGCAGGTGATACAGAACGCCGTTCGCAAGCGTCCCGCTGTTTTTCTGCGGCGACGGATGCACCAGCATCCCGGCGGGCTTGTCGACCGCCAGAAAGCATGCGTCTTCATAGAGAATGGAAAGCGGCAGCGGCTCCGGCGGGAAGCCGTCGGGCTGCTCCTCAAGCACGACGCGCACCCGGTCGCCGGGCATGACCAGCGCGTCGGTATGGGCGGGCGCGCCGTTTACAAACAGCGCGTTCTGCCATTTGAGCCGCTTGACCAGTCCGGAAGACAACCCGAATTCCCGCCGCAGGAGCGATAGCAGCTTTGCCTGCCGCGCGGCCGTCTGTTCCAAAATCATGCGCACCGCCTCCTTCGGCGCTATTATACCGTGCCGCGGCGCGGCGCGCAAGCCCCCGCTATCCGTCTGGCTGCAGGCCGGAATGATCCCAGAGCTGCTTGAAGAGCATTGCCGCGATGGGGAACACGATCATCCCGCCCACGCCCAGCAGCCGGTAGCCCGTGTAAAGAGCCAGCAGCGTCAGAACCGGGTTGAGCCCCACCTGCTTTCCAACCAGCCGCGGCTCAAGCGCCTGCCGGCTGAGGGCGGCGGCTCCGTATAGAATGACGAGCCCGACGCCGGTCTTCGTCTCTCCCTGCAAAAACAGCGCCAGCGCCCACGGGATGAGGATCGTCCCCGTGCCGAACACCGGCAGCGCGTCGACCACCGTGATGACCAGCGCCGCCAGCACCGGATAGCGCACGCGGAGCAGCAGAAGTCCCGCGTTCAGGATCAGAAACGTGATGCCCATCAGCTTCAGCTGCGCCCGCAGCCAGCTGCCGAGTGTTGTGCGCACGTGCCCGCCGAGCGTTTGCAGCTTTTCCAGCCACGCCGGGCGCACCGTACGGCGCAGCCAGCCGCGGATGGCGGGCAGCTCACCGGAGAGCATGAAGCTGGAAAGAACCGCCGTCACCGCGAACAGAACCGCGTCCGGCAGCCGCCCGATGACGCCGGAGGCCCATGAAAAGAGCGTCTCATAGAGCTTCGTGCCGACGCCCGCGCCGGTTTTGAAAAAGTCCTCGACGCCCGCGCGCAGCCCCGTCCCGAGCCCGTCCGGCAGCTTTCCGGCGAGCGTGAGCAGGCGCTCTTTCAGCCGCGCAAAGAGCGGGGCCAGATTCTCCGCCAGCCGGGGCAGCTGCCGGGCCAGATCCGCCGCTTCCGAGCACAGCAGGCGGCACAGGAAAAACAGTCCGCCGAATAAGATCCCGAACAGCAGCAGTACGCACAGCCCGGACGCCAGCGGGCGCGGGAAGCGCGCCCGCGTCTGTAAAAGCCTGACCGGCTTTTCCGCCAGCAGACTCACCGCGAGCCCAATGAAAAACGGCAGCAGCACCGGCAGCAACAGCGCGCCGAACGCCCACGCGCCGAGCGCGCAGCCCAGCGCGATCAGAACGGTCTTCCAGATCTTGCGGCTTTTCATG
>CADBOK010000166.1 GCA_902796245.1 Oscillospiraceae bacterium
CCACGGATTCTTCGGGTGTTCCGCTTGTATGCAGCAAGCTACTTTGGGGAAACACATGCCATACTGTTTTATGAGCACCGCGCAATACTGCGGGAGGTTCTTTTCTGTTATATTGTAAAAAATACCCGGCTGCTCAGCTCCAAAGCAGCTCCGTATAGATTCCCTCTGCCTTCATGTCCGCCACAGCCTTTTTGACGGAGTCCAGATCCTCGCGGTACGTCACGCCGTACCAGCTTTCCTCGCACGGAAGGACGCGGACGCTGGCCGTTTTATCCGCCAGCTGCTCATTGACGACAAACGGCAGAAAGTATTCGCATTTGAGCGGATTTGTCCGCATGGCTTCCGCCAGGAACGCGGGCATCCGGCTCCACAGCTCGTCCAGCACATGCGCGGAAAAGCCCCAGAGGTTCATGGAGACGATCGTGTCGCCGGGCAGCGGGAAGAAATGCTCGCCGTCCTCGGTGTATTCAGCATGATCGCCTTTTTTGAAGATCTTCGTGCGTTCCGTCACGCCGGTGAGCATGCCGTCCCGGATCTCGCACACGCCGCGCGCCACGGAGCCGAATTCCGTGACCGTATTGCGCAGCCGGTAGCCGACCATCGCGTATTGACGCTCGTCGGTCTGCGCGGCAAGGAAATCATAGATCTCGGAAAACGCCGTGCGGCCGTAGAAGTCGTCCGCGTTGATGACGGCGAACGGGCCGTTCACCGTGCCCTTGCAGCAGGCCAGCGCGTGGCCGGTGCCCCAGGGCTTTGTGCGGCCTTCGGGGCGCGTGATCCCCTCCGGCAGGCGGTCAAGCTCCTGATAGACGTAGGACACATGGAAAAATTTCTCCATCCGGTCGCCGATGCAGGCGCGGAATTCCTCCTCCATCTCGCGCTTGATGATGAACACCACGTCACGGAACCCGGCGCGCCATGCGTCGAACAGGGAAAAATCAATGATGAGGTGCCCCTCCGGATCGACCGGCTCGATCTGCTTGAGACCCCCGAAGCGGCTGCCCATCCCGGCAGCCATGATGACAAGGGCAGGCTTTTGTTTGTCCATGTTTTTTGCCTCCTTTTGATTCTATGCCCATCTTATCCATCCCGCCTCCATCCGGCAATCCTTTTTTCCGTTTTGTGCATGATCTGATAAATTCCATGAAGTATTTGAAAAAGAATTTGTATTATCAGGGGGAATATGATAAAATCAGAGCGAATGGAGGTGGCAGCTTGCAGATTGAAAATCTCTCCGCCGCGCAGGCGCGCGCCTATGGAAGCGTCCTCTCCGCGCTTCCGGAGGGTGAGCTTCATGTCCTGCACCGGAGCGTTTCCTCCGGCGCAGCCGCAGAGGAATTCTGCTCGGAGGAGACGGTCGTTCTGGACTATGTTTCCGGGATGTCTCTGCTTGTCGTCTATGAAGAGGGAACCCGCAGTCTCTATTACCTCGACCGCATCTTCGCCCTGCGGCCGGGCGTCCGGTTCTCGGTCGCTGCGCTGGACGATTTCTGCCGGTTCGACTGCTATACGCGCTGCGCGGACGCGCTTCAGGTGCTCGCGGAGCGGCCGGCCATGCAGCTCCGCAACATCGCCAACGATCTGAGGCTGGAACGGCTCTACACGTTCTTTTATCAGGAATGCGCGCGGGATTTCTATTTCCGCGGCGAGCAGCACGAGGCGCTGGAGCTGGTCTATGTCGATCACGGGGAGCTGCACAATCTGGTCGGCGGTACGGACATCCTGCTCCGGCAGCAGCAGCTGCTGCTCATCGACCGGAACATCTGGCATATGCAGTACGCCGATTTCCCGGTCAGCTTCCTGACGGTTTCCTTCCGGGTTGAGGCGTCCTCTCCCTGTTCCCGGCTGGCCGGGCGCTGTCTGGAGCTTTCCGCCCAGCAGACCGCCCTGATGCGGCAGATGCTGTTGGAGGATGCGGCGGCAGAATACGCATACGACAGCATGGAAAGCCTGCTGCGGCTGCTGCTGATCGATCTGCTGCGCCATGAGACCGCCTGCCCCAAAAAGCCCGCGCGGCCCCTTCCGGCCACCAATCACGCGGAGCAGCGGCTTGTCGACCAGCTGATTCAGACGATCTCGGCCAACGCCGGCCGGAAGCTCAGCCTGCAGCAGCTAGCAAGCTCCGTCCACATCAGCACAACGTATCTGCACCGGATCTTCCGCACGCAGCTCAGCATGACGCCGGGCAGTTACCTGGCAAAGATCCGGATTGAGGAAAGCAAGCTCCTGCTGCGGGACGGCTCTTTGTCCATGGGCGAGGCTGCAAAGCAGCTCGGCTTTTCCAGCCAGCAGCAGTTTTCCCGCCAATTCCGCTCCGTCACCGGCATGACGCCCTCCGAGTATGTGAAAACACTTCGATAACAAACGCCTGCCGCGCTCACGTGACGGCGCGGCGTTTCTTATGATTTTCTGAAAATATACACTTTGTTGATAAATTCTGCCGCAGATGTGATATGATATCAGCAATGATTTGAGAAGCATTGAGGAGGACGGCATTTGTGGCAGCGTCATTCCTGAAACGAAAACCAAAGGAGCCGGACAGGCCGCAGCGGCGGGAGATTCCCGTGCTGGAGACAGACGCCGAAACGGGCTTGAGCGCTGCGCAGGCGCAGGAGCGGCTGGACGGCGGCTGTGGCAACGCGCCGGTCGAGTCTCCCGGCGCGTCGGTCCGGGAGATCATTGCGAAAAACGTATTTACGTATTTTAACTTTCTGTTCTTCCTGCTGGCGGGCTGCGTGATCGCCGTGCGGCAGTGGCTGAACCTGACGTTCCTCGGCCCTGTGTTCTGCAACATGTTCATCGGCATCGTGCAGGATCTGCGGGTGAAGAAAAAGGTCGACGGACTGAAGATCATGGCCGCGCCAAAATGCCGCGCCGTGCGCGATGGGCAGGCCGTCGGGCTGGACGCGGCAGAACTTGTGCGGGACGATATCGCCGTGTTTTCTCCCGGCGACCAGATCCCGGCGGATGCCGTCGTCGCGGCGGGCGAGTGCCGCGTCAACGAGGCGCTCGTCACGGGCGAGGCCGATGAGATCGTCAAAAAGCCGGGCGACCGGCTGCTCTCCGGCAGCTTCGTCGTGTCGGGCAGCTGCCGCGCGCGGCTGACGGCCGTGGGCGCGGACAGCTTCGTCTCCCGGCTCACGCTGGAGGCCAAGCAGACCGGCTCGCAGCCGCAGTCGGAGATGATGCGCTCGCTGACAAGCCTCATCAAATGGATCGGCTTCCTCGTCATTCCGCTGGGCGCGGTGATGTTCATCAAGGAATATCTGTGGCTGAAAAGCCCGATTGCGGACGCGGTGACAAGTACGGTCGGCTCGATCGTCGGGATGATCCCGGAGGGGCTATATCTGCTGACGAGCCTTGCGCTCGTCGCGAGCGTCATCCGGCTGGCGAACCGGCGGACACTGGTACACGACATGGGCTGCATTGAGACGCTTGCGCGGGTCGACACGCTCTGCGTCGACAAGACCGGCACAATCACGGAGCCGAAAATGACCGTCGACGATATCGTCCCCTTACAGCCGGAGCGCTATATTGCCGACGATATCCGCATGATTATGGCCGACTACGTCTGCGCCATGCAGGACGACAACGACACCATGGCCGCCCTGCGGCGGTATTTTACCGGTCAGTCCATGCAGACGGCCATCGAGGCCATGCCGTTCCGGTCGGCGAAAAAATACGGCGGCGTATCGTTCCACGAGGACGAGACGTATCTGCTGGGCGCGCCGGAAATTCTGCTGGCAAACTGCCCGGAAAAGGCGCAGTACCTGCCGCTGGCGGAGGAATGGTCGGCCAAGGGCTGCCGCGTGCTGCTGCTGGCGCTTTATGACGGGAAGCTGTCGGATGAGACGCTGGACGCGGAGCTTCTGCCGCTGTCGCTGATTCTGCTGAGCAACAAAATCCGGCCCGAGGCGCCGCAGACGTTCTCCTATTTCGCCCAGCAGGGCGTGCGGACAAAGGTCATTTCCGGTGACAATCCCCTGACCGTTTCCGAGGTCGCGCGGCGCGCCGGGATCCCGGACGCGGAGAAATTCGTCGACGCGCGCACGCTTAAAACAGACGCCGAGCTTGCAAAGGCGGCGGAGGACATGACGGTCTTCGGCCGCGTCACGCCGGATCAGAAAAAGAAGCTCGTTGCGGCCATGAAGCAGGCGGGGCACACGGTCGCCATGACCGGCGACGGCGTGAACGACGTGCTGGCGCTGCGCGAGGCGGACTGCTCCATCGCCATGGCCTCCGGCTCGGGCGTCGCGTGTCAGGCGTCGCATATTGTGCTGCTCGATTCGCAGTTTTCCGCGCTGCCGTCCGTCGTAGCAGAGGGCCGGCGCGTCATCAACAACATTGAGCGCAGCGCGTCTTTGTACCTCGTCAAGAATATTTTCACGTTTGTGCTTTCCCTTATCACGCTGCTCTTCACACTCCCCTATCCGTATACGCCCGCGCAGCTGAGTCTGGTCAACGCGCTTACGATTGGCATTCCGTCGTTCATCCTCGCCATGGAGCCGAACGAGAACCGCATCAGCGGCCGGTTTATACCGAACGTCATTTACCGGGCGCTGCCCGCCGCGCTGTCCGACTTGATTCTCGTGGTCGGCGTGATGCTGTTCTATCTGGCGTTCCATATCAGGGAGGACATGCTCTCCACGCTCTGCACCGGCATCATGGGCATTGTGGGCCTGCTGATGGTTCACCAGACCTCGCTGCCGCTCAATAAGCTCCGCAAGGCCATGCTCATTGGCCTGTGCGCGGCGTTCGTCGTGTGCTACTTCTTCCTGCCGGAGCTGTTCACGCTGAGCGCGCTGGACAAGCCGTCGCTGCTGATTCTCGTCGTGCTGGGGCTGCTTGCGTTCTCGGTCATGTTCGTCTGCCGCCGGGGACTGCGCAGGGCAACGGCACGGCTGGACAAGGGAATTTTCCCGCGCAGGAAAAAAAGATAACAAATCCGCAAATACTAGAGCCAGCCGGAGAATCCGGCTGGCTCAGTTTTTTGGGAAGGAGAACGTGTATGCACTATCATGTAAACGAAGACGCCTGCATCGGCTGCGGGCTGTGCGCGGAAACGTGTCCGGAGGTCTTTTCTCTGAAGGATGACGGCTTTGCCGAGGCGAAGCTCGACCCCGTGCCGGAAGACGTACAGGCGTCCGCCGCCGAGGCCATGGACGCCTGCCCGACGGGCGCGATCGAAGAGGGCTGACAAAGGGCAAAAAATCTGCTATACTGGTTCTATCCTGTCAAATGGGGTGGAAGTATGGAAGAACGTTATGTCGCGTTCGACGTAGAGACGCCGAACGCGCAGAACCGGCGCATGAGCGCCATCGGCGTAAGCGTAATTGAAAATGGGCAGATCGTGCAGGAGCTCTACACGCTCGTCGACCCGCAGACGCATTTTGACCCGTTCAACATCGCGCTGACCGGCATCACGCCGGAAATGGAGCGCGGCCAGCCGGACTTTCCCGCGCTCTGGCAGCTGCTGGAGCCGATGCTCCGAAACAGCGTGCTGGTCGCGCACAACGCGCCTTTCGATCTGCGGGTGCTGGCCAGCTGCCTGCACGATTATCATATCGACTGGAAGCCGGAGACCGTGTATCTATGTACCTGCCAGATGGGCAGGAAAGCGTATCCGTATCTGCTGAACCACAAGCTGAACACGCTCTGCGAGCATCTGCGTCTCGAGCTCGACCACCACAACGCCGGCAGCGACAGCCGCGCCTGCGCGCTCCTGCTGCTCGACTATCTGGAAAAGGGCCTGCGCCCGGAGCCGTTTCTGCGCACCTACCGCTTCGCGGACCGGAAGACGCTTCCGTACTGCGCCGTATAGGCGCGGCAGCGCGTTCTGGAGCCGCTCTTTACGTTCCAAACAGCAGCTTCATCATCAGCGGGATGGTCAGCATGCAAAGAAGCGTGCTGATAAACACCCCGGAGGAGGCGACCGTCTCGTCGGCGCCGTATTGGTAGCTCAGGATGGTCGTGTTGGTAGCGATGGGCATGCACAAAATCACGGTCAGAACGCACAGCGCAAATTCGTTCG
>CADBOK010000167.1 GCA_902796245.1 Oscillospiraceae bacterium
CGCCTTTCGCCGAGGCGCGTGGACAGTAAAATCCTAATCATAGCCATGCTCCTTTACGAGAAAATATAACAAGTATTTTCTCATTTTTCATGGAATCGTTAGGTTATAACGGATTTTGTTATAGAAAATGAAACCGCTATGTTGGGCAATCCAGCATAGCGGCTTTTGCTATATCACGATAAAATAGAAGCGGGTGCATGGCTTGATAGAGCAGGAGGAAGAAAAATGCCTAAAGATGACTTTGAAGTTAGATCATACGCATATCAATGCACCGACGAATCAGGCGAAGGATTCGTTCTCGCCTATTTCAACGGCAATCCGGAGGTTCCGGACGACACAATTCTGCGCAACGGAAAGACATATCGGCGCGTAGAGCATCTCAAGGTTGATTATGACTCGATCCCGGTTCATCAAAGGAACGCCCTTGCCGAAATGACGCTTGACCTAACACGGCAGGTGATGAATGACCCAGAGCTCAGAGCAAAATGCGATCAATTTGTCGAGTCTGTGAAGCACCGCAAGCGGAAAAAATGAACCACAACATGAACCACAAAACTTGATTTTAAGAGCCATGCACCTCAAATGAACCTCGATTTTTTATGTTTTTCTTTGCTCGGTTATATCAGAATTTATCAAAAGAAAAAAGCCAGAAACCATTGCGGTTTCTGGCTTTTCTTGAAAACTCAGCGCTTCGAGAACTGGGGAGCACGTCTCGCAGCTTTGAGACCGTACTTCTTTCTTTCCTTCATTCTCGGCTCACGGGTCAGGAAGCCGGCGGCTTTCAGCGTGGCGCGGAACTCGGGGTTGACGCTCAGCAGAGCGCGGGCAACGCCATGACGGATGGCGCCGGCCTGACCGGAAACGCCGCCGCCCTCGACGGTGCAGACGATGTCGACCTTGCCGACCAGATCGGTCGCAGCCAGAGGCTGACGGACGGCCATCTTCAGGGTATCCAGGCCGAAATAATCGTCGATATCGCGGCCGTTGATGGTGATGGAGCCGGTGCCGCCCTGATAGACGCGGACACGGGCGACGGAGGACTTACGACGGCCGGTGCCGTACTGATACTGTCTCTTGCTCTCGTACATAGTCTGTTACCTCCTGATTAGTCCAAAGTCCATGCTTCGGGCTTCTGTGCGGCGTTGTTGTGCTCGGCGCCCTTGTAGAGCTTCAGGCGGGTGAGCGCGGCGCGGCCGATGCTGTTCTTGGGCAGCATGCCCTTGACAGCCAGCTCCATGGCGAACTCGGGACGCTCGGCCATAAGGGTGCGGTACTTGACGTCCTTCAGGTTGCCGATCCAGCCGGTGTGATGATAGTAGTGCTTGTTGTCGAGCTTCTTGCCGGTGAGGACGGCCTTGTCAACATTCACGATGATGACGAAATCGCCGCAGTCAACGTTCGGGGTGAAGTCAACCTTGTGCTTGCCGCGCAGAAGCTTGGCAGCGGTCACAGCGGTGCGGCCCAGGGGCTTGCCAGCTGCGTCGAGAACGTACCAGTTTCTCTGGACGGTCTCTTTCTTAGCCATAGTGGTCATGTTTGTTCCTCCGTTTGAAAACGCATGGTTTTCTTTTATGATAAAAAGTTTTGACAAGTTTGGCGCGCGCGGATACAATAGCTCTGGAAAACGCGCTTATTCTTTATACCACAAGGCAAAACCGGTGTCAAGCGCGATTTTGCTGATTTTCAACGGTTTGCGATAAGAGCTTCAAAATACTCGCAAATGCTTTAAAATTCTCGTAAATGCTCAAAACGCAAAAAACAAATATAATCTGGAGGAATTCGCATGCAGAATCTGATGGGCCGCATCCGCCGCTGCGCGGAGGATTACAACATGATCTGCGAGGGCGATAAGATCGCCGTCGGCGTGTCCGGCGGCAAGGATTCGCTGTCGCTTTTATATCTGCTGGCCGCGCTGCGCCGGTATTATCCCGTGCATTACGACCTGCAGGCCGTCACCATCGACATGGGTCTGCCGGGCATGGACTTTTCTCCGGTGGCGGAGCTGTGCGCGAAGCTGGACGTGCCGTATCAGATCAAAAAGACGGAGATCGGCCCGATCATCTTCGATTACCGGCACGAAAAAAATCCCTGCTCGATGTGCGCGAAAATGCGCCGCGGCGCGCTGAACGACGTGCTTTTGGAGCTGGGCTGCAACAAAATCGCGCTCGGCCACCATTTTGACGATGCCGTCGAGACGTTCCTCATGAGCCTTCTGTACGAGGGCCGCATCGGATGCTTCGAGCCTGTGACCTATCTCAGCCGCACCGGCATCACGCAGATCAGGCCCATGCTCTATGTCGGCGAACAGGCCATTACGCATTTTGCAGAAAAATACGAGCTGCCCGTCGTCCACAACGTCTGTCCCGCCGACAAGCACACCAAGCGGCAGGAGGTCAAGGAACTGATTGTCTCACTGCAGGCGCAGTATCCCGACCTCAAGAGCAAGATCTTCGGCGCCATGCAGCGCCAGCCGCTTCCCAACTGGGGCGTAGAGCCGCCGCAGCGCGAAAAACGATAATCGCCTGCCGTTTCCATTGTAGGGGCGGACGACTCTGTCCGCCCACAGAAAGCAGCGTTTTTTCTGAAATCTGCGGCGAATCCGCAAACGCCTGCCCATTCCATCGTAGGGGCGGACGACTCTGTCTGCCCACAGAGAGCAGCGCTTTTTCTGAAATCTGCGGCGAATCCGCAATATTTATCGGGCCGACAGAGTCGTCGGCCCCTACAGAGTGCTGTGCAGATTTGCACCTGCCCATCGGGCGGAGCAGAGCCCCGCCCCTACCAACGCTTTTGCAAAGCTGACAGTATCGTGTGCCGCCGGGCGGTTGCCCGGCGGCTTTGTGCGTTCTTGACAAAAAGACAGATGTTTTTCTCCTGCGCGCAGATTTTTTGCCGAAAAAGCGGTTTTCCGTAAAAACATGGTTGACGCGGCGGGGGACTTTGTGCGAAAATAACGCCAGCACCCCATTGAAAGGAGTTCTCCATGAATCCTGTTGTTGTGAAATTCGGCGGCAGCTCGCTTGCGACCGCCGCGCAGTTTGAAAAGGTCGCGGCGATTATCCGGGAAAACCCGGAGCGCCGCTATGTCGTCGCCTCCGCGCCAGGCAAGCGCTTTGACGGCGACACCAAGGTCACCGATCTTCTTTACCGCTGCTATGACGCGGCCTGCGCCGGGCAGGAGTTTATGCCCGTGCTTTCCGAGATCCGGCAGCGCTTTGCCGATATCATCGACGCACTGCATCTGTCCGCCGATCTGGAGCCGGACTTTGCCGCCATCGAGGCGCATCTGCGTCAAAATCCGCAGCGCGATTATATGGCCAGCCGCGGCGAATATCTCAATTCCAAGCTTCTGGCCGCGTATCTCGGCTTCCGCTTTGCCGACGCGGCGCAGATGGTCCTGTTCCATGCCGACGGCTCGTTCGACCCGGAGGCGACGAATACCGCCATCGGGCACACGCTTGTTAGCGTGGAGCGCGCCGTGATCCCCGGCTTCTACGGGGCCATGCCGGACGGGACGGTACATACCTTCTCGCGCGGCGGGTCGGATGTGACCGGCTCCGTCGTGGCGCGCGCCGTCGGCGCGGGACTGTATGAAAACTGGACGGACGTTTCCGGCGTTCTGTCCGCCGACCCGCGCATCATCGAGCATCCGCACGTGATCGACTACATTACCTACCGCGAGCTGCGCGAGCTTTCGTACATGGGTGCGTCCGTCCTGCATGAGGACGCCGTTTTCCCCGTCCGCCAGGCAAATATTCCAATCAACATCCGCAACACCACCCGCCCGTCCGACCCCGGCACGTTTATCGTCCCCTCGCTCCCTTCGAACGCGCACAAGCGCGTCGTGACCGGCATCGCGGGCCACAAAGGCTTCAGCAGCGTGTATGTCGAAAAGTCCATGATGAACAGCGAGATCGGCTTCGTGGCGAAGCTGCTGCAAATTTTTGCCGAGCACGGCATTTCCTTTGAGCACTGCCCGTCCGGCATCGATACCGTGTCCATCCTCGTCTCGACCGAGGCGCTGGCCCCTGCGCGCGAGGAGATTCTGCGGCAGATCCAGGAGCGGCTGCAGCCCGACCATGTGAGCGTGGAGGACGGACTTGCCCTCATCGCCGTCGTCGGTCAGGGCATGATCTACGCCAAGGGCACCGCCGCGCGCATCTTCCGCGTGATTGCCGATGCGAACATCAATATCCGCATGATCGACCAGGGCTCGAGCGAGCTGAACATCATCATCGCCGTCAAGGAGACGGACTACGAGCTCGCCATTCGCAGCCTGTACCACGCGGTCGAGCGTGTGCTGTAAACATGAGAAAACCGGGCCGCTGCGGCCCGGTTTTTTTATGAAGCATGATGAAAATTGCGGGAGCACCGCAGGTTTCTGTATAAGCGGTGCAGTCTGCCGGGCCGATGCGACGCCCGCAGGCTGGTTTCGAGGCGCAACCGCGCTTTGCGCGGCTCTTAGCGCCGAAGATGGGCATCGGCCTCTACAACCAAGCAGGTGTGTGCATACGGATTCGCCGTGAATTTCCAAAAAAGGGCCTGTCCGGCGGGCGGACAGAGTCGTCCGCCCCTACAGGGACTGTACGCATACCTCTGCCGGGGCGGCAGTGCAGACGCAGGCGGAATAGCCTGTGAACAGCGGCAGCAGACGCAGACTGACGCCCGGGACGGATGGAAAGCCTCCCTCCGGCGAGACGGTGCAGACCGTCTCCAGGCCGGAAAGCCCCTCGCCGGTGTATTTGAGATAGCTCTCCTTGGCGCACCAGAGGTCAAAAAAGGGGGCATAAGCAGTCTGCTCTAAAAATTTCTGCTCCGCCGGAGTGAAAAAGCGGCGCGCAAGCGCCTGCATCTGACAGGTGCGGTGCTGCTGCACGTCGAGCCCGACCGGCGCGTCGGAAAACGCGCAGAGCCAGCGCTCCCCGCTGTGTGAAATGCTGAAGTGCAGCTGCGGCGCGTCCGGAAAATATGGCTTTCCGTGTTCGCCGGACGCAAGCGCAGGCTCTGTCAGCCCAAGCGCATACAACTGCGCCGCCTGACGCAGCAGCCGGTGCGACGCGCCGGAGCTGCGGTCATAGGCGGCGGAATAGATCGCGACCCGCTGCGGCTCAGTCATTCGGCGTATCGGTCAGGACCTTGCCGATGTTCCACAGATGCGCCGCGCGCTGGGCCGCGTCCAGCCGCTCCGCGTCGCGTTCGTAACGGATCTCCGCCGTATGCGCACCGCAGTCGAGACAGGCGGCGTAAAAGCACCAGCCATTTTCCTCTTCCATCAGTCCCGCGCCGCCGCAGATGGGGCACTCCTGCAATTCGATCTGTTCGTAAAGCTCCATGTTGTTCGCTCTCCTGTTTTGTTTGGATTCTCTGACCAGTATAGTGCAGCTTTTCCGCTGCGTCAACCAAAACCGTGCTTGACGGACAACGCACCGTGCCGTTATACTGAGAAAAAACAGAAAGGCAGGCGCGGCATGGACAGGCTTACGATCTTTTTTGACCTTGACGATACGCTCTACGACCGCATTGTTCCCTATGCGCAGGCGTTTTATCAGTTCTTCGGCGGAAGGTACACGGAAAGGCTGCCGCAGGCGTTCGACGCGGTCATTCACCGCGGCTACGAGGTGTTTGCAGACGCGCACACCGGGAAGATCACCATGGACGCCATGCACATCTACCGGCACCAAACAGGTCTGGCGGACACCGGCATTTCCATCACGCCGGACGAGGCGCTGCGCTTCCAGGCGCTCTATGCCGAACAGCAGCGGCACATCTCGCTGAGCGATACCATGTGCCGCGTGCTGGATATGTGCAAAGAACGCTTCGCCGCCGTCGGCGTCATCACAAACGGCGGCGTCGATTCGCAGACCGGGAAGCTCAGAAGCCTCGGCATGGAGCGCTGGGCGGCAACGCCGCTCATCTTCATTTCCGACGCGGTCGGCGTGATGAAGCCCGCGCCGGAGATCTTCCGCATGGCGCAGACGGCCGCCGGAGGCGGCCTGTGTCTGTTCGTGGGCGATTCGTGTTCACAGGACATCGCCGGAGCCGCCGCCTGCGGCTGGCAGACGATCTGGATGAACCGCCGCGGCGAAGCGCCGGGAGACATCCGCCCCGATCACACCGTCACAAGCGAGCAGGAACTGCTCGCCTGCCTGCAGGCGATCGCGGACGCCGCCCAAAACTGACACTGCTCCGGACAGGCATGCCTGTCCGGGGCTTTCTGCTGTAAAAAAACCGGCGGCGGAGAGCTCCGCTGCCGGGTGCTTGAGGGTAAACTCAAATGCTTCTGACGTTCTCGTCTGCAAGGAAGAACAGCGCCAGCGCGCCGGGGCCGACGTGCGAGCCGGTCACAGGCTCGTAATCGACCATCAGGATTTCCTTGGGCGGCTTGCTGCTGCGGCGGAGCATGGACGCAAGGATCTGCGCGTCGGGCGCGCAGTCGGCATGCGCGATGCCGACGGTCTGCTCCTGCGCGTCCACGACAAGCTCTTCATACCGTTTGGCGATGGCCTCGACGGCGCGCTGCCGTCCGCGGAGCTTGGCAAAGCAGACGATCTTCCCCTGCGGGTCGCCCTTCAGAAGCGGCTTGATCTGCAGGACTGTCCCGACGGCGGCCTCAAGATTGGACAGGCGGCCCGTCCGGCGCAGGTAGCGCAGGTCGTCGACGGTAAAGATCTGCGCCATGCGGTGGCGCAGCGCGCGGAGCGTCTTATAGGTTTCCTCAATGCCCATTCCTTCGCGGCGGCAGCCGGCCGCGCGCATGACGAGTAGCCCCTCGCCCAGCGACGCGCTGTAGGTGTCGACGAGAAGGAGCTTCCGGTCCGGGAATTCTTCGCGCAGCTGCCGCGCGGCGATCTGGCCGGAGGCATACGAGCCGCTGATGCCGGAGGACATGCTGACAAACAGAACGTCCTCCCCGCCAGCCAGCATCGGCGTCAGCACGTCGATATAGCGCTGCGGCGGGATCTGCGAGGTCGTGACCTTCACGCCGCTGCGCATCTGCACGTAAAACTCCTTCGCGTCAAAGGTCGTCAGATCCATGCAGGCCTGCTCGCCCTTTCCACTCTGGAAGGTGTAGGGAATGACAGTGATCCCCTCGGCGTGCAGATAGCCGGTCGGAAGATTTGCGGATGTATCGGTAACGATTCTGAACATGACGTTGCTTCTTTCTTGATGTAATATTAGATATTAGATTATCACATTTTATCCTCAATGTCAATTCATCTTTCGGGCGCGATTGTCTCTTGCATTTTTTACCGGATGTGATATACTGGACTCTGAAAGGTGTGTGCAGCAATGAATTTTGACAATGATCTGGTCGTCGGCAAGCTCCGGCGCTGGGAAAAGTATCTCGCGGCCTACCGGCTGCCGGAATGGGACGCCATTCCGGACTTTGGCCTTTACATGGAGCAGGTCGTGCAGTTTCTGAAGCAGTATCTCGACTATCTGCCGCCCGAGCTCAGGCAGACAGAACCCATCACGGCGGCAGCCATCAACAACTACGTGCGCACGAAGCTCCTGCCCGAGCCGCGCAAAAAGCGCTATTACCGTATCCACATCGCGTATCTCATCATGATCTGTACGCTCAAGCAGAGTCTGCGGCTGTCGATGCTGCCGACGCTCCTGCCGGGCAACCTGCCGGAGGAAGACGTCAAGACGGCCTACGCCGCCTTCGCCCTGCGCCACCGGCACTGCGCGAAATACTTTCTTGAGCAGGTCCGACTGACAGCCGCCGCCATGTTCGACCGCGAGGTCACAACGGAGCTGAACGTCCGCGACACCCCGGAGATGATTGTCTCCGCCGCGATTCTGAGCGGCTTTACGAACCTGTTCGCGGAAAAGCTCGTCCTGCTGGATGGTAAAACCCTCGCTGACGGCGGAAGCATCGAGGTACAGAAATGAACCGGAGCCGGCGTTCCAATCTGTCTGGAACGCCGGCTCCGGCTGTTGGAGTGTCAAATTGTGCACCGGCGAAGCGCTTGCGGGGTGCCTCCGGTGCCCCGCAAAGCCTCCTCTTGCCGCGCCCCGCGCGGTAAGGGGAGGTGGCTCGGCGAAGCCGAGACGGATGGGATACGCTGCAAGATTCAGAGTACTTTCTAAATTTGCAGCGTTCGAATCCCCTCAGGCCCTTCTGGCCAGCTCCCCTTGAGCCCAAAGGGAGCCTTGGTGCGTACGAATTCGCCGAAGATTTCTGTAAAAAAACGGTGCATTCTGCCGGGCGGACAGAGTCGTCCGCCCCTACAGGGTACGGGAATCGATCGAAGACTTTCTGTAGGGGCCGACGACTCTGTCGGCCCCCTTGGGCAGTTCCGAATTTGCCGGAGATTCCCGTAAAAAGCAGTGCATCCCGCTGGGTCGATGTGGGCATCGACCCCTACAACGCTCGCAGCAAAAGCTCCACTTTGAACAAAGGGGAGCCTTTTTCCCATCCTCACATAAACTTGATCGTCAGTGCGATGAAGATCTGCGCCATATAGTACAGCACGTGCAGGACCGCGTTGCGGTAGGGGCTGTCGTTTTTGCCGAAGGAGAGCACGACCAGCATATTGTCGCTCGTGGAGAAGCAGATGCCGCCGACGAAGAACAGAAACAGCGCCCGGCTGGACTCGATGAATGCGCCCGTGGCCGCGCAGGCCGTCATGAACAGGACGCTGCCGATATAAAGGACACCGAGCGGCGTAATTTTGCCCGCGCGCACCTCCTTGGCATATGCGTAAAAGCAGGCCGCGCCCAGCGCCACCACCGCGATGGGGATCGCGTACAGCCACGCGCCCGGGCAGAGCGCCAGAATTGCGAGGATATAGGCAATGTGCCCCAGAAAAAACGACACGGAGCCCGCGGCAAAGAACAGCCGGTGCAGCTTCTCCGATAAAAACCGCAGCGCCAGCAGCAGATCGCCCAGCATGCCGAGCGTCAGCCCCGCCACAATGTACCATGCATACACGCTCGGCCCCGTCTTCCGCAGCTCCAGCAGTCCCAGCAGCACGAACACCACCGACGCCATGGTCTTGAGCACAACCGACGAAACGTCGCGCCGCTTATAAGAGCGCATGATGAACAGCGTCTCCAAAACCGAGCCCGCGCTGATGAGCAGGATCTCCAGCATCCGCCTCTCTCCTTTCCGCGTTTTCTTTCTTTCTGTTTATTTTACCATGTCCGCCGCACCGCTGTCAACGCCGCGTGCCTGATCGTATTCGTACAGCAGCTTCGCCACAGCCTCGCGCGTAATCGGCTGCTGCCAGCCGAAGTTGCCCGCGCTGTCGCCGGTGAAAACACCGGCCTGTTTGGCCCACTCGGCGGCCTCCCGCGCCCAGTCGGACGGATGATCGCCCGTGCCCTTCAGAGAAAGCAGCTCCTCCTTTGTCATCTCCATCACCTCCATGACCTGCCGTTTGAATGCGAACCATGCGTGCTCGTCATCCACCCACATCGCCGGGCACCGCTTGCTGACCACATCGTAATGCCGCAGCACGTTTTCGATTGGGATGCCGTATCTGCGCATCAGCCTTCTTGTCAGCAGCGCCGCGTTCGCCACGACCGCGTCCTCCAGCCAGTAGCGCCCCGCGTCATACCGGCAGCACATCTCGATGGAGATCGAGTTGCCGTTATGACAGCGCGGGTGCTTCTGCGTATAGACGCCCGCCGTGCCGACCGACCACGCCGTGTCCTCGTCGCCGACCGACTGCAGCCAGCCGTTCCGGTCGACAAAATAGTGGGCCGAGGCCCCGCGCGGGGACTCAAAATATTTGAGATTCCCCGCGGCGGAGTCGTTTCGCCCGGCCGTGTAGTGCAGCACGAGGAATTCGATGCGCGCGCTGCGGCCCTTCGTGTAATTACTCGGATGCGCCGTCGTCATGCCGTGTCTCCGCGCCGCTTTGCAGCTTCTGCGCCTGAGTGCCGAAATAAAATGCGATGACCGTCGTATAGATCATCATAAAGTCCTGACTGACCTCGCCCCTGACCGCCTGACAGGCAAATACCGCCGTCAGCGCCAGCGTCACGATCGACTTGACCGTCAGCAGATTTTCAATGCGCTTCAAAAACTGTTCCATACTTCGCGAAACTCCTTTCATGTCACGATCTCCCATTCGGCGACCTCGCGGGCGATGCGCTCGATGAACGAATTGCCGCGCAGCGCCTTGTACGCCTTGTATTCATAGAGAAAATTCTCATACTCGTACTGCCGGATGGTCTTTTCTTCCCTGTGCTTATAATATGCCGCCAGCATGTCCGCGCGCAGCATGCATTTCTGTCCCTCGCGGATTGCGCTGAGCCCGAACAGTCGCTCGCGCACCGGCTTCGCCAGAAGCAGCAGCAGACTCAGAACAGACCCGAGTCCGCTGCACACGCTCACAAGCGCGAAGAATGCGCCCGTCTGCTCCGCGCTCATTGCATCGCTCCTTCCGCCGCCTCCAGCAGCGCGGCCAGCTCCGGCAGCAGCGCTTCAACCGTCTTTTTTGCCGCCGCACCGAGCGCCGCATAGCTCTGCGCAAAGTGCCTGAGCACCGGCAGGAGTACCGCCAGCTTCTCTGCCGCGCCGGGCTCCAGCGCGTCCAGCCGCGCTTTAATCCGCGTGAGCAGTTCCCGTTCCAGTCTCGTCATGTCAGCGCCTCCTCCAGCTCCCGCAGCGCTTTTTCCAGCTGCGTGTAGCTGCCCATTTTAATTGTGAGCGTCCCGTCCCGGTTGTCCGTGATCGGTCCCGCGACGCAGTAGCCGGAGCAGTCCTGTTCCTGCGCCGGGCCGTCCGCCCCATCCTCGTACCGGACGACAGACCAGCACAGCCCGTCGGCAAACAGCTGCGCGGCCTGCGCATACGGCATGGCGAGCACGATCGTCTTCGACGCACGTCCGTCCCAGTCGCGGTCGATCTGCTTTCCGCAGATCTGTGCGGGATATTCCATCCCGTTTGCTTTCAGCTTGTCCATGTTCCCCTCCTCAGAAGCAGAATGCGAACGCCGTGCCGCGTTCCAACTTCGCGTCAAGATTGGTCGGTTCGCCTCCGCCGCTGGATGCGCAAAAGCTGTAGTCCGAGGTTCTCATCGGCGAACGCAGCCACCAGGAGCTCATGCCGCCGTTCAGGGTCTTGACCGCGCTGCCGCCCGCCCCGTAGTATGCATACTGCGAGCCTTCTCCGGCTGCCGAATTCCCGGTCGAGCCGAACGTCTCGACCTCACTGAGCAGGAACAGCTTGTCTGGTACCGTCTCAAGCCACTTGTCGCTTCTTTTTGCCATCGTCGTCTTGCTGACCTCGCGGATGCCGCTCTGTACCTCTGCCGGCATGAGTGCAAGAACAGTGGGCAAATGCGTTTTGCGCATTGCACACTCCTTCCAGCCGCCTCCGTTTGTGCTCGTGCTGTTCATGGCATAGGCCGTGCCGTAGCTGTTGTGCAGTTGGAATGTCAGCGGAGCCTTGCCGGAGCCGTCGGCATAATCGTCGTGGTTCTTGCCGATGATGTCGATCTGATACTCCGCGCCGCCGATGGTCATGTTCTTGCTGTTGCCCACTGCCCAGCTGTCAGGAACGTCCCCCGACCTACATACTGCAATGATCGTCTCCCAGCTGTTATTCGCAAATACGGAATCAAACAGCGTGATATCCGCCGTCTGCGTACCAATCAAAACCATCTGCGTTTTACTGTTTCCGTTCAGCGAAGACGTCACGCTCCACTCGCCAGCCTCGGAGAGCTCCATCGTGCACGTACCGTCCGCGCCCGCCGTCCCGCTGACGGTTTTGGAGCCCTTCGTGGCTGTGACCGCCGCGCCCGCGCTCGTCGTGACGATGAGCTGCGGCGTGACGCCGGTCTGGATTGCCTGAATGGCCGACACAAACCCGGACGGGTACACCAGCTGCGCAGCCGTGCCGCCCTTCGCGCGGATCGCGTTGGCGACCGCCGTCAGGTCAGCCGTGTTTGTCAGATATTCCGCCATCAGAAGCTCCCTCCATTCGCATTATTGATCGCCGCAATCGCCCACGCACCGCTTACCACGCGCAGGAATTTGCCGTTGTCGGATGCCGTCACAGCGGGCACCTCGCGGACTGTGACGGCGCCCGTCTGGCCGTTGACGCTCGTCACGGGATAAGGCGGCGGGTTCTGCGCGCTGTACTGCGCCTCGTTGCGCACCTTCCCGAGACCGACGTCCCCCTTGGCAATCGACACGTTTCCTGTTTTGCCGTTGACGGACGTGACGGGGACTTCCGTGATGTAGTCTGTGCCTGGCGTTGCCGCCTCAATGCCGCCCGCGCCGTCACCCTTCAGGATGCCGCTTGCCGTGATCTTGTTCTGCTTCCCGCTCAGATCGACCATCGCAGCCGCGTCTTCCGCGATCTCCTGCTTATCGGCCTGCGTAAAATAGTCCGTCCCCTTGACCGGCGTCTTCCCCGCTGGTCCCTGCGGCCCCTGCGGGCCAGTCGAGCCGGTTTCGCCCTTGGGACCCTGCTCGCCCGGCGCGCCGGTCTCGCCTTTGGGCCCCGGCTCGCCGGGGTCGCCCTTTGCGCCGTCTGCTCCGGGATCGCCCTTCGGGCCCTGCGCACCGGTGTCACCCTTGTCGCCCTTTTCGCCCTTTGCTCCCTGAAGCGGCCCGTTGTTGACCCAGCTTTCCGTCACGCCGTCAAAAATATAAATGTCATACGGTTCCGACACACCGACGCCATAGGCATCGCCTGCCATTGGTTCCTGTACGGACGCTTCCAGCGCGGAGGCTGATGCGTAATACCCCCTGACCAGAAAGCCTGCGCCCGTCTCGCCCTTCGGCCCCTGTGCGCCCGTTTCCCCTTTGGGGCCTCGTTCACCGGGATCTCCCTTCGGGCCGCGCTCGCCGGTCTCGCCCTGCGGGCCTTGTGCACCGGTGTCGCCCTTTGGCCCCTGCGGGCCGGTCTCGCCCTTCTCGCCCCGCGCGCCGGTTTCACCCTTCGGCCCCTGTACGCCCGTCTCGCCCTTCGGCCCCTGCGCGCCGGTTTCGCCCTTCTCGCCCCGCGCACCCGTCTCGCCCTTCGGCCCCTGCGGCCCCATGACAGCGCCCAGATCCATAACGCTGCCATCCGTCAGCGTAAAGACGAGCCGTCCGGCATCCGTGACCTCCGCCGCCTTCACGCCTCTCGAGATCAGTCCGCCGATCGTTACCGTGACTGTATTCGGAATCTCTACCCGCATACCCGCACCTCACTCTGCCGCCGCACGGTTATCCCGCGCAAGCGTTGTTTTATCGCCGTGCGTATACAAAATATCATAGAAATACGCACCCTTCGGAAATTTCGCGCTGACCGTATCGTCAAACGTCAACTTCGCCTGCCCGTCCGTCACGCTGTCAAACTGAAACGTATGCACCGGCGCGTGCGCCTCGTCAAAAAAGCGGACCGTCAGACTGTCGGACGCGCCGACGGCGACCGCCTCGCCGTCCTGGTCGCGCAGCTCCAGCGCCAGCGTCACGGAGAACGTATCCCCCGCGTACCAGCGCAGCACGCCGCCCGCGATGCGCGGGCTCGGCTTTGCAGCCGGAAGCTTTGTCATCGTTCTTCCTCCTTCCGGCCTCTTCAGTTGATCCGGTCGCGGCCGGTCGCGCGGGACGTGGTCCTGCGGCGCGTCTCGCCGCGGCCTCTTGCAAGGGAGGACGCGCGCTGTGCCTGCTTCTCCTGCGTCTTTGCCGCCTGTGCGGCAGCCTTCTGCCGGGCCTGCGCGGCCTTTTCCGCTTCGGCCGCCTGCTTGTCCGCGTAGGCAAGCTGCTTCCAGTACTGTGCGTTCGCCGCGTCCTCGCGGTCGGAGCGGTAATTCAGCTCGTTCCAGTAATTGTCGTTTGCCAGCTTTTCGTACTGCAGCGCCAGATTCTCGCTGCGCTGCGCCTCGCTCTGGTACGCGCTGCGCGCGTCGGACAGCTCCGCGTAATAGTCCGACATCTGATCGCGGTAGCGGTCATAGTCGCTCTTTTCCCGGCTGCCAATCAGCGCATAGCGCTCGGAAAGCGCCGTCCCCTCGCGGTCATACTGATCGCGCGCCTGTGCATAGAGCTCCGGCACAACCTCATTGAGCTTCTGCAAATACGCATTGTACGCCTGCTGCCCTGCCTGCTGGCTGTAGCTTGAGCCGTAGCCGCCCGTGAGCGACGCGGCGCGGCCCATCGTGTTTTCCATCGCCAGCCGCCCCGCGCTCTGATACTGCTCGCGGTACTGCCGGTACATCGCATCCGTCCCCAGATCGTAGGAAAACGCCTTCCGGTTTGCGATCTGCTCATAGAGCGAATCCAATTCCTTGTCCCACCGGGACGTATAGCTGCCGGGCTTTTCCGCCAGCACCCGATCCAGCGCCGCCTTCGCCTCGCTTGCCGCGCCGGATGGCGTATAGCCGGACAGGCCGGGCCGCGCCGCGTCCGTCTGGCTGGACGAGGCCGTCCCGTAGCTGCCGCGGTAGTTATAGATCGTCTGATACTTGTTGCTGAGCGAGCTGCGGTAGCTGCCGTCGGCGTTCACACCGAGAATGCGGTATGTGCCGCCGCCCGTCACAACCTCGTCTCCCGCCTGCAGCCCCACCGGGGCCTTTCCGTTACCCTGCACTCTGTAAAGCGCCATTGTCCTCCTCCTTTTTCTCCTCTGTTTCCGCGTCCTCCTGCGCTTCGAGCAGCCGCACCTGTGCGCGCACCTGATCGAGTACCATCCCAACGACGCACGGCGGCAGCCCGGAGGCATTGATTGCCTCCACAAGCCCCATACGCAGCGCGCCGATTGAACTTGAAAGTTTACTCATCCCATTTTCTCCAATTTCCGCACCCGCGCTCGCAGCATCTGAATCTGCCGGATGCACAGTGCAACCAGTTCCTCATAGCGCAGACCGTAATCCGCGCCGCCGTCCGTTCGCGGCGTTCTGACAAAGGCCGCGAAGTCCTGCCCCGTCAGACCGCATTCCACAAGCGCCTGCCCCACATCCTGCGCAATGAGGCCCGTATGCGTCCTGCCGGACGCACCGTCCTTCAGCCGATAGCTTGCCGGGCGCAGCTTCTCAAACAGCGCGTCATAGCGCTCCAGCGCATACGAGATGTCCGTCTTCTTCTCCCGGTCGGACGTGCTGATCGTGCCCGTCTGCGCGTACAGAACCGACCACCGGTAGTCGGAAAACCCGAGCGAACCCGCGCCGTCAACAGACGGCGCCGCGCTGCCGCTCACGACCAGGTCGCCTCCGGCAGACAAGCCGCAGTTCGTCTGCGCGCCGCCGGACGTCACGGACAGGGTGTTGGCTCCATAGCAGAGCTTCGCGCCGCTCGTCGTCGCCACAACCTCGCCGAGCCCGCTCTGCATATGGATCCCCGCGCCGCCATAGGTGCCGGTCGTATAGCCGATCCAGCCGCCGACGGAGTAGCTGTTCAGCGAATCGTACACCGCCATATCGCCGCCCAGCTTGATATAGTCCGCTGACAGAAGTCCCGTTGTAATGTCGCTGGCCGAAAGATGGTTGACCGAGAAGTTATTGAAATCCAGAATGCCGCCGTTGATGCGTGAGGCGGACAGTTCGCCCGTCACGTTCGCCGCGTCGACCGTAAGCCCCGTGATGCTTGCGCCCGTCACATTCAGGCTCGTCGCCGTAATTGCGCCGGAAATATCCGCGCCCGTGCACGTCAGCTTTCCGTTCGCGTCTACCTTGAATTTGTCCTTGATGGAAAGCCCGCTCGTGCCGAAGTACATGCTCGCACTGCCGCCAAACTCATTGGCCGTGCGGAAAATGCTGCTCTCCGAGATCGTCCACGGCCCGAACGTCGAATCCGCCGCCGCCGTGATCGTCCCGGACAGCACTGCGTTGTACGCTTCCAGCGTCCCGGACGGGAAGTGCAGCTTCTTTTCCGACAGATACGCGACCTCCTTCCCGTCCTGCCAGAAGCTCACCCGGTCCGGCGTCACCGTGACCAGCTCGTTCTTCGTCCGGTCGATGACGTTCTCGCCGCCATCCGTCACCGTCGTTTCGATGTTGCCCACGCCCACGCCGTACACCGGCACAGCGTCCTTGTAGTAGAGCAGCCCCGTCTTGATGTACTGCTGCGAATTCACCGAGAACTGATTGTTGACGCCCGCCGTGTAGTCATACAGCTGTTTGATGCCGACGGAGTTTCCCTCGATCGTCAGCTGCGTCTTCTCGAGATACTTGCCGAAGTCCGAGATGGCCACATAGCTGCCGGACAGCTTCGTCGACCACGTCTCCGAATTCGCCGCCGCGAAGTCCGCCGTCTTGATGATGAGGGACTTTAAAGCCGCGTATCCCGAAAGCGTTGTCTTCTTCTCCGCCTCCTGCAGGCTGTCCGCGTCGATGGCCTGCGAGATCTCCGTCAGCGTCGCCTTCGCCGACCAGTCCGCCAGATTCAGCTGCTCCGTCACGCTGCACAGATACCGCCGCATGCTCTCCAGCTGCTCCTGCGTCGTCTTCCCCGCGATCGACGGGTATGC
>CADBOK010000168.1 GCA_902796245.1 Oscillospiraceae bacterium
AGTACATTCCGGCAGACGATATGGAAACCATCACAACCCTTCTGGCCCAGCTCATGTGGCAGCTCGCAGAATGATCCGAAGATACGAAAAATCCGCCGAAAGGCGGATTTTCAGCATACAACGCGCAAAGGTGGTGTTGGTACGGATCTGGAATACAGCAAGGCTGTCGGCGCAGCGATCCGGGCTGCGCGGCTCGCACGAGGTCTGATACAGGAACAGCTTGCCGCGAAAACGCAGCTTGCAGGCTGTGACCTGACGCGCAGCGCGTTGGCAAAGATCGAATGCGGCCAACGCGGCATTTATCCTGATGAATGAAAAGCGCTCCACGAAGCGCTTCAGGTTCCCTACGAGTCTCTGCTGCAATAACTGCCGCAGAGACTTGTTTTATCAAAGCGAAAGCAGTTTGCAGGGGCGGGGCTCTAGGCCTCTACAAATACGCAGAAAATTTACAGCTTACCGCGTTCTTCTGCGCCGGTACAGAATGGTCAGGCGGGACAGGGTCAGGTCGTACAGGAGAAACAGTGCGAGGCCCAGCGCGCAGGTCGCCCAGAGAACGGCAGGGGCCGTTTCGGCGAGCTCCTGCGTAACGGCATCGAGGCGCAGGACGAACAGCAAAAACAGATAGTCCGCCCCTACAGCAAACGCAGCCAGCAGCAGCTTCGCGGGCAGGCGCAGTGCCCGGCTGCGGATGGCGTCGAATCCGGGCTTGACGAGCGGGTAATAACCGAGGAAGACAAACAGAGAAGCCGCCTCCTTGTCCGGGCCGAGAAGCGTCCCCAGAATGGCGATCGCCGCGTAGCAGCTCCACGCGACACGCCTGCTGCAGCACTCGCGCACCGGCAGCAGCACAGCCGAAGCCAGAATCGGGCAGACGTAAAGCGCCAACGGGATGGAGCCGCCCAAACACAGCAGCACGACGCCCAGTGCCGCGAACATCCCGCCCAGGGCGAGCTCCTTTGATGTGCGTTTCATATACAGGCCTCTTTCATCGATGGGATAGCATCAGTATACCAGAAATGCATGCCGAAGAAAAGCGGCAGCACGGCATGCTTGACGGAACGTGCAGAAAATGCTTGATGGAACGGGTTAGATGCGTTAAACTATCGATTGGTTAGAGGAGGCAAACCAAATGACACAAACCGGAGGGCTGCGGCATGGCTGATGCACGGAAAAACCTGACGCCGTCTGCGATCAAATACCTGCTGGCACTGCTGGAGCTCTGTCAAAAGGACGCAGGCGCGCGATGCATGGACATTGCGGAGCAGCTGCGCGTGAAAAAGCCGAGCGTTCATTCGATGATCGAAAACCTGTGCGCAGCGGGACTCACGGAAAAGAAAAAATACGGCATGGTGTTCCTGACGCCGGAGGGCCGGGCGCAGGCAGAGCGTTATGCGGCCTGCTGTTTGCTCCTGCGCGGACGCATGCGGCAGACATTGGGACTGAACGAAGAGGACGCGCGCAGCGCGGCCTGCGCCGTGCTCGCGCAGCTGCCGGACGCACTGCCGCAGATGATGGAACGGCTGAGCCGCAAGGAATGATAAGGAGGCACCAGAATGGAGCTTCTCACATCCGTATTGATCGCCGGCGGGATCTGCGCCTGCATCGGCGCGGTAAAGGCGGTTTGCAGAAAACTCGTCAGAAACGGACTCAACGGAACGAGCCCCCGCTAAGCGCGGAGGCTCGTTCCGTTTGAGATTCTTCTGCGTTACTTGATGCAGGTATGCTTTTTATATCCGTATTCCTCTGCCTCCTCGGCGGAGTTGAAGTAGACGCGGTTGTCTTCGCCCGGGAGCTTGGCGCAGTTGGCGCTGTGGACGATCATGGAGCTCCGGTTGCCGATGAACGGCGCGTCCTTCCCGGCCGCGGGCTCGCGGCTGGTGGGGTCTGTTGTGATGGTCAGCGTTTTCCCGTCGGAGACGATGATAATCTCGCCCTGCGTATCCGTGCGGTAAATTTCCGCGTTCAGCGCCTCGAGACGTGCCAGCACGTCTGCGCTGGGATGACCGTAGTCGTTGTCCGCGCCGACGCTGATGATCGCCACAGAGGGCTGTACCGCCGTCAGGAATGCCTCGGACGAGCTTGTCGGGCTGCCGTGGTGCCCGGCCTTTAGAACATCCGCGCGCACATCCGCACCGGATTCCAGCAGATCCCCCTCGGCCTTCTGCTCCATGTCGCCGGTAAACAGGAAGCTCGTCTCGCCGTAGTCGACGCGCAGCACCAGACTGCCGTTGTTCGGGTCGGAATATTCCTGCACCGGCCCGATGACCGTCACCGTTGCGCTGCCAAGCCCCCAGTGCGTGCCGGTTTCCGGCACTTCGATCTGCCTGCCCTGCTCCTCCGTATACTTGACCACGTTGGAAAAGACCTTTGTCGTGTACGCCGCCACACTGGAATAGACGTGCCCCGCCGGGTATTTTGCCAGCACGGCGGCCAGTCCGCCGCAGTGATCCTCGTCCGGGTGCGTGTTGACCACATAGGTCAGCCCCGTCACGTCCAGCCGGTTCAGGCGGGACACCAGAAACTGCCCCTCCTCGACCGGACCGCCGTCGATGAGCATCGTCTCGTCCCCGCAGGAAAGCAAAATGCTGTCGCCCTGTCCGACGTCGAGAAAGCGCACCGTCAGCGTCTCGCCGGACGGCGTTTCCTGTACCTGCGCCGTCGGCGCAGGCTGTTCCTCTGTTTTACCGCCCAGATACTGTACTGCAAATACAGCCGCAAGCACCAGCAGCACTGCCCACCATGGGATCTTTTTGCCCGTCTGTTTTTTCTTCTTTCCGGCCACTTTCTGTCCTCCGCGTTTTTTCTCTATTTTACAACAGATCTGCACGCTTTTCCAGCGCAAAAAAAGAACCCCCTCGGTTTTGAACCGAAGGGGATACTCTTTTTTCAGGGACCGAATCAGACCAATTCGATAACGGCCATCTCGGCTGCGTCGCCGCGGCGGGGCCCGATGCGGGTCACGCGGGTGTAGCCGCCGTTGCGCTCAGTGTACTTCGGAGCGATCTCCTCGAACAGCTTGTGCGCGACGTCTTCCTTGGTGATATAAGCCAGAGCCTTGCGGTAGTTGGCCAGGCCCTTCTTCTTGCCAAGGGTAATCATCTTCTCGACGACGGGCTGGACTTCCTTCGCGCGGGTAAAGGTCGTCTCCATCTTGCCGTTCTCGAGCAGGTATGTGGTCATAGCCCGGAGCATCGCCTTGCGCTGGTCGCTGGTTCTGCCGAGCTTTCTGGTACCAAACATAGGGTTA
>CADBOK010000169.1 GCA_902796245.1 Oscillospiraceae bacterium
AGTCGAACAGCTCCATATTCTGCACCTGCGGCAGATTGCGGGAAAACTGCTGATACAGATGGTGGTGCGTGTTGACAAGGCCGGGATAGCAGAGCATATGGCTTGCGTCCAGAATGGCGTCCGCCTGTTTCTCGAGGTTTGGGCCGATGGCACGGATCACGCCGTCCTCGGCGTAGAGATCGACGTTTTCATATACGGTATCCTGTTCGTCGCAGGAGACGAGGGTTTTGATATTGCGGATCAGAAGTCGCTGCATGGCGGGAACCATCCTTTTCGTTCAGATGCTTCTATTTTATCATGCAAACGCAGAAAATCAACCTTTTATGCGATGCCGCTTGCAGCCTGGCATGCAATATGATAGAATGCATGCAGAGTAAATTACATTTACGCAGGAGGCGATACGATGACGCTCGGACAGAAGCTCAAGCAGACGCGGCTTGCACGGGGCATGACGCAGGCACAGGTCGTGGGCGACCGCATTACGCGGAACATGCTTTCGCAGATCGAAAACGATCTGGCCTCGCCGTCGGTCGGGACGCTGGAATATCTGGCGTCGGTGCTGAACGTCCGGCTCTCGTGGCTGTTGGCAAGCGAGCAGGAGGAGGCAGAGGCCGGGCGCACGCAGCAGCTGCGGGCGCTTTTGAAAAGCGGTGAGTATGCCGCCTGTCTCGAGCTTGCACCGGAGCATGCGCCGGACGACGAGCAGGCGCTGGCGCTGGCCATGGCCGCGGCACAGTGCGCGCAGCGTGCGCTGGAGGCCGAGCGGTTCGATATGGCGCGCCATCTGGCGCAGCGGGGACTCGCGTGGAACGCCGGGAGCGTGTACGAAAGCGTGCAGCTCGCGCTGCACCTGCGGGAGATACTGACCCGGTGCGCGCAGCACACAGGGCCGGGGCAGGTGCAAGCCGCCTTTTCGGACTACCGGCAGGCCTATGCCGCGCAGCCGTCCCGCGTCCGGTATCACCTGACGGCGGCCCGCTATCATCTCGAGCGCGGGAAGACCGCCGAGGCTTCGGCGGAGCTTCGCGCGCTTCCCGAGCCGCCGGAGGAGGATCTGGCAGAATACCGGCTCCTGCAGGCGCGGCTCGCGGCGGCCTCCGGCCAATATGCCGAGGCCATGACCGCGCTGCGGCGGGCCGAACGGACCGCCCCGCTGCCAAAGCTCCTTGAGCGGGAGCTGCTACAGACTATGGAGCTTGCCGCCCGCGAGCTGCAGGACTACAAAACCGCCTACGAATGCGCCGCCCGTCAGCTCAAGCTGTAGCGCCTCATAATCTGCAAAATCTCGGTAGGGGCGGAGCCCCGCCCCTGCAAACCGCGTCTGTTTTTTCGGATAGGACAAATGCACAGGTCTTAAGTTGGCGAGATTGCTCCGATGGGAGCGGTCAATCCCATAAGGACGAAAAATGCAGACGATAGAATTTTTCCATGTCTGCCCCTTCGTCCGTAAGATGGTCCCGGATATAATTTGCGTAGTCCTTCTGCTTTGCCGGATCTATCTCGGAATATCTGTGAATGACGACGTTGCCCAGCGATTCTTCCCGCAGAATTTCACGGTATACATCCGCAATGCTTTCGCACTGCGATACGGGAACGTCGCGGTCGCTCTCCCAGGAGTGCCCTTTCCCGCGCGTCATACCATCCGCCGCGTCAAGAGAATAGATATAGCCCTGCCGGCCTTGATAGAGGGTCTCCAGCTGATTTGGAAACCGCTCAAGATAGTGCTGTCTGCCGTCCGCCCCGACGCCCATCGTGACATAATTTTCGGACATGCTTCTGCAGCGGACCAGCGCATAGCACCGGTCTTCACTGAAATAGGCGACCAGTTTGCCGGTAGAATGAGACTTTGAATTTGCCTTGATCGTGTGCAGCCCGGGAATGCAAGAACCGTGATAAATCATAGTACCCCTCCGAAAATGTATGTTGTTGTTTAAAAATTCATTATATCATGCACAAAAGCGCCGTGCAACAAGCAGACCTGCTGCCCCGTCGGTTCCATATCCCGTTAAAAGCAAATTCGTGACTCCGCGGAGCGGTCACGGCTTTGAACGAAGAAAGACCTTTGCTGTGCAAGGTCCGCTGCGCTTCGCATGCAAAAAGCCACCCCGCAGGGTGGCTTTTGCATGAATTAGTTTGATAATAATGATACGGTTTCCAAAGGTTTCATTTGGTTTCACTCAAAAAATGAAACTATTAAGCCGGAA
>CADBOK010000170.1 GCA_902796245.1 Oscillospiraceae bacterium
AAATTCGACAAGCTCTTCGAGCGCGCCGACGTCATGGGCTGCCGCTATATCGCCACGGGGCACTATGCCCGCGTTGAACGGGATGGGGAGCGGTATGTCCTCAAAAAGGCGCTGGACGAGACAAAGGATCAGAGCTATGTGCTCTACGATCTGACGCAGGAGACGCTCGCGCGGGTCAAATTCCCGCTTGGGGGCCTGCGCAAGACCGAAGCGCGCGAAATTGCCGCCGAAGCCGGCCTCATCAACGCCCGCACGCACGACAGCCAGGACATCTGCTTCGTCCCGGACGGCGATTACGCGAAGGTCATCGAGACCCGCACCGGAAAAACGCCCGAACCCGGCCCGTTCCTCGACCTGAACGGCCATGTCGTCGGCACGCACCGCGGCATCATCCACTATACCGTCGGACAGCGCCGGGGCCTGCGCATGCCGTCGGACGGGAAACTTTATGTCGTGAAAATTCTGCCGGAGCAGAACGCCGTCGTCATCGGCCCGAATGAGGCGCTGTTTACGAGAGCGTGCCTTGTATCCAATATGCGCTGGATCTCCGGCGAAGCGCCCGCACTTCCGTTCCGGTGCAGCGCGAAGACGCGCTACCGGCAGCCGGAGCAGCCCTGCACGGTCTATCCGGCAGGGGAGAACGGTGTTCGCCTCGTCTTTGACGAGCCGCTGCGCGCCATCACGCCGGGCCAGTCCGCCGTGCTCTATGACGGAGACACCGTCCTCGGCGGCGGCATCATTGCGAGGGAGGAAACCGCATGCTGATCTCATCCATGGGCCGCTACGCCGTCCTGACCCTGTTGGATCTGGCGGAACACCGCGGCAGCTTTATCCCCGTGCGGCAGATCGCCGAACGGCAGGAGCTGTCGCAGAAATATCTCGAGCGCATCCTGCGCACGCTGGCGGCGCAGGGACTGGTCGAGGGCACGCACGGTAAGGGCGGCGGCTACCGCCTCTCGCGCGAGCCGTCCGACTATTCGCTCGGCGAGATCCTCCGCGCCGCGGACGGCTCTTTGTCCTGCCTCGGCGCGAACGCGCAGCTCACGCCCTGCGAGGCATCTTCCGGCCTGTCCGCCGTCTGGAAGCAGCTCGACGAGAAGATCGCCGCCTGCCTCGATTCCATCCCCCTCTCCAGCCTGACCACTGCCGACGCGGCAGACGAATACGTGATCTGACCGGCTGTGCGGTTCCTTCTTAACAGACCCTTAACACAACGGGCTATTTCTTTTATGCTATTATATACTGGGTGAGGATTGATGGATATGACGCGAAATACGAAAGACCAGACCTTCCGGGGCTGCCTGCGGCAGATATTTCCCTTTTCCTGGCGCGACTGCGCTGTGTGCCTCGGCATACTGGCGGCAGCGGCGCTGCTGTGCGCGCTGCTGCGGATGATCGACACGTCCGACGTGTATGTCGCGCTGATCTTCGAATGCGCGGTCGTGCTCGTCTCGCGCTTTACAGACGGGTATCTGTTCGGTCTGCTGGCCTCCGTGATCGGCGTCGTCGGGGTAAACTGGATTTTTACATATCCCTATATGCAGCTGAACTTTACCATTTCCGGCTACCCCTTGACGTTCCTCGTCATGCTGGCCGTCTCCGTCGTGGTCGGTACGCTGACCACCCAGATCAAGCAGCAGGAAAAGCTCCGCGCGGAGGCGGAGAAGGAAAAAATGCGCGGCAATCTCCTGCGCGCCGTCTCCCATGATATCCGCACACCCCTGACCGCCATCGTCGGCGGCATCGACGCGATCCTGAAAAACGGCGACCAGATCTCGCCGGAAACGCGAAAAAATCTGCTGGAAAACATGCGCGATGAATCCAACTGGCTCATCGGCGTGGTGGAAAATCTGCTGTCCGTCACGCGCATGTCTGGCGCGTCAAATATCAAAAAAGAGCTGGAGGCGGGCGAGGAGGTCCTCAGCGCTGCCGCTATGAAATTCAATCGGCATTATCCTGCAATTGAGGTCTGCATCACTGCGCCCGACGTGCTGCTCATGATCCCAATGGACATCATTCTCATCGAACAGGTGCTTATCAACCTGATGGAGAATGCCGTCCAGCACGGCAAAACGACCACAAAGATCGAACTGCGTTTGAAAAGCGCGAACGGCCTCGCCGTGTTTGAAGTCGCGGACAACGGCTGCGGCATTCAGAAGGAGCTTCTGCCGCATCTGTTCGATGGCTATCTGACCCGCGATCAGGAGGAAATCTCCGATCAGCGGCGCAATATGGGCATCGGCCTGTCCGTCTGCATGTCCATCGTGCAGGCGCACGGCGGTACGATGCGCGCAAGGAACCGGAAAAAAGTCGGCGCTCTGCTGCAATTTACATTGCCATTGGAGGAAAACAGCCATGAATATCAAAGAGAAGGTTCTTCTGATTGAGGACGAGCGGACGATCCGCGGCTTTATGCAGGCGATCCTGACGGCCAACGGCTATGATGTGCTCATGGCCAGTACAGGCGCGATGGCGGACACCATGATCTCGTCGCACTGTCCGGATATCATCATTCTGGACCTCGGCCTGCCGGATATGGACGGCATGACGATCCTCCGGAATGTCCGGAAGTGGTCAAAGGTTCCCATTCTGGTCGTGTCCGCCCGCAGCTACGAGCGAGACAAGGTCGAGGCGCTTGACGCGGGCGCGGATGATTATCTGACCAAGCCCTTCGGCACCGAAGAGCTGCTTGCGCGCATCCGCGCGGCCGTCCGCCACACCAGAACGCCGGACGGCGCGGCCGCCGTCGCGAATTCCGGCGTGTTCACAGCCGGAGAGCTGACCATCGACTATGGCAAGCACCGCGTCTATATCGCGGGCCGCGACGCCAATCTGACGCAGAACGAATATAAGCTCGTCGCCCTGCTCGGCCTGCACGCGGGTAAGGTGCTGACGTATGATTACCTCATCAAGGAGCTCTGGGGCCCCAGCGCCCGCAGCGACAATCAGATCCTGCGCGTCAACATGGCAAACATCCGCCGCAAGATCGAAAAAAAACCCGCCCAACCCGCCTACATCTTCACCGAAGCCGGCGTCGGCTACCGCATGGCCGAAGGGGACTGAGCCTGCTTTTCTTCAGGCTATAGGCTGTAAATTTTACGCGAAAACCGATGAAATTCAAACGCACTTGGTAGACAAGGGGGAGGGCTCTGCTCCACCCGAGGGGGAGAGACTTGCCTGACCGGCTGTAGGGGTCGATGCCCACATCGACCCGGCAGAATGCATCATTTTTACGGAAATCTGCGGCGAATTCAGAACTTCCCAAATGGGCCGACAGAGTCGTCGGCCCCTACACCAAGGCTTCAATCTCTACGTACCCTGTAGGGGCGGACGACCCTGTCCGCCCGCTGGATGCACCGGTTTTTTATGAAATCTTCGACAAATTTGCGACTTCCCAACGGGCCGATGTGGGCATCGGCCCCTACAGTGAGAGTGCACTTTACATTGCCTCAAAATAGTTTTCAACCTGCCAGCCGCCGCTTTCCCAAGCAGGGAAAGCGGCGGCTGGTTCCGCTTGCTTTTTTTCTGAAACTGTGGTATGAAAGAAGAAAACAGATCAGGAGGGATCTTCTATGAAAGTCATGCTTGTAAACGGCAGTCCGCATGAGCACGGCTGCACCGACGCCGCGCTGCGCGAGGTCGCTTCGGCGCTGAACGCGGACGGGATCGACGCGGAAATTTTCTGGATCGGCAATACGCCCATCGGCGGCTGCATCGCCTGCGGCGGATGCTCGAAGGCGGGTAAATGCGTCTTCGGCGGCTCGGTCAACGAGTTTGCAGAAAAGGCGAAGGACGCGGACGGCTTCGTGTTCGGAACGCCGGTCCACTACGCGGCGGCCTCCGGCAATATGACCGCGTTCATGGATCGCCTGTTCTATTCCGCGCCGAAGGAGACGTTCTGTCGGAAGCCGGCAGCCGTCATTACATCCGCCCGCCGCGCGGGCACGACGGCAGCCTATGAGCAGCTGCTCAAATACCCCGGCATCACGGAAATGCCCATCGTCTCGTCCTGCTACTGGAACAACGTCCACGGCTCCACGGCCGAGGATATCCAGCAGGACGAGGAGGGCGTGCGCATCATGCGCGTTCTGGGGCACAATATGGCCTGGCTCCTGCGCTGCATCGAGGCAGGAAAAGCCGCGGGCGTTCCCGACCCGCGCAAAGAGCCGCTTGCAAGAACGAATTTTATCCGGTAAGCGCTGCACAAACTAACACGACACAAATTAGAAGGGAGTACAGTACCGCATGTGTACCGCGATCACGTACCAGACCAAACAGCTTTATTTCGGCCGGACGCTGGACTATGAATGCAGCTACGGCGAACAGGTGACGATCACGCCGCGGAATTACCCGTTTGACTTCCGCCACGCGGGGCCGCTGCATGCGCACTACGCCATCATCGGCATGGCGCACGTGGCGGACGGGTATCCGCTCTATTATGATGCCGTCAACGAGAAGGGCCTGTGCATGGCGGGGCTGAATTTTGTCGGAAACGCCGTGTACGCGCAGCCGGAGGCAGGCAGGACGAACATCGCGCAGTTTGAGCTCATCCCGTGGCTGCTGGGCCGATGCGCGACCGCCGCGCAGGCGCGGGAAGAACTGAACCGGCTCAATCTGACCGGAACGCCGTTCAGCGCGGCGCTGCCCGCCGCGCAGCTGCACTGGCTGCTCGCCGACGAAACGGAGGCCCTCACGGTCGAATCGACCGCGGACGGCCTGCACGTGTATGACAACCCCGTCGGCGTGCTGACCAATAACCCGCCGTTTGAGCAGCAGCTGTTCAACCTGAACAATTACAGGCAGCTCTCGCCCAGACAGCCGGAAAACCGCTTTTCGGAGGCGCTGCCGCTGCGCCTGTACAGCCGGGGCATGGGCGCGCTGGGCCTGCCGGGCGATCTGTCGTCCATGTCGCGCTTCGTCCGCGCGGCGTTCACGAGGCTGAACGCCGTCTGCGACGGCACGGAGCAGGGGAGCGTGAGCCAGTTTTTCCACATTCTCGGCGCCGTGGAGCAGCAGCGCGGCTGCTGCGAGGTGGAAGCCGGGCAGTACGAGCGCACGATCTATACCTCCTGCTGCAATGCACGCAGCGGCGTCTATTATTATTCCACGTATGACAACCGCTGCCTCACAGCGGTCGGCCTGCACCGCGAAAACCTCGACGGCAGCGCCCTCATCGCCTATCCGCTCGTGACCGAACAGCAGATCCTCTGGCAGAATGGCTGATGAAACGCAAAAAGGCTCCCCTTTCAGGGGAGCACTTGTAGGGGCTGATGCCCACATCGGCCCCTACAGGGATTTGCCGATACAAACGAAAAGCCCGGCGGATGATCCGCCGGGCTTTTGCAATGGATTATTGGGGGGTGAATGCCTCGAACAGCGGGGTATAGGTGTCCTTGCGGAGCAGGAAGCATTTGAGCTTCGCGCCGGAATTCTTTACCGTGAAGGTATAGGTTTTCTGATCGTGTGCGTGTGTGCGGTCGTACTTGTCGTAGACGGAGAGATACTTATTACTATCCGTTATGCACCCTGTGTAATTCAGGCTTGGTTCCACAACGGCGTAGAAATGATATTTGTCATCCGGATATGTGAAAACAGAATCCGCTGTCAGAAGCTCGTCCAGTTCGGGATCTGGTTCCGTAGCGCCCGGACGCAGATGATAGAACGAGTATTGGAAACCATCCTCGGATGTAATAGGACGGGGACAGAGGCTTTCTTGCTCGGCATCATACATTTTTCCTCTGAGCCGAAGATACGGCAGAACCTGTTTGCCGATGGAAGCGGAGCCGCCACTATCGATGGTATCAGGGTTGAGTTCTACAAGGAATGCCTTGTACTCCTGTTTGCCGTCAATCCATTCGCCATCATACGGCGTGATCGTCGCCGCAACCTCGATTTTGCCGCCTGTCAGAGTATAGTACTGTTCGCCCTCCTCGGTCAGCGTTACCTCGATGATGATCCTGTTGTCCGAAATACAATCCGGGGAGGCGTATTCCGCATTGAAGGTGTAACAGTCTGCCGGGATTCGAATTTCGCGCTTGTCGGCATCAAGCCGGAATTCAATGGGGGGAAGAATTTCACTCGCTTTTTTTGTACCGTCATAGACCTTTGTGTAATCGTCCGAGGTGAGCTGCGTCTTGAGGGAAATCGCGGTTTTCCCCGCAGGCGGGGTCACGTTGACCGTGACGCTGACGCTTGTGGCGAAGCCGTATGTGCTTTCACTCGCTTCAAAGATCAGGTCATAGACGCCATACTGGATGTTGTCCAGCGTGAGTGCCTTGCTGTCAGCGGCAGTTTTGCTCTCGCCCCGGTAGTACCAGCGGCTGGTGATCTTGGATTCGTCCACCGTCAGGCCATATTCGTTGGGCGTAAAATCAGCGCTGAGCGCAACGGTGCTGTCTACGGCTACGTCGTTTATCGTATAGCTGCCATTGGATGTCGTGAGTGCAGTGCCATTCCGATTGACCTTCACCGTGAACGGCGGCGTGGAGACGATGGAATTATTCGTCGACAGCCATGTAGATTCAGACCCGAACCAGATCCTGTCACTCGGCCGATAGAATTTACAGCCGTCATCCAGAAGCTCGCACAATTTGGAACCCGTTTTATAGGTGTCGATAAATACGTATTCGCCGGTACCGCTCAGCAGCTTGAACGGCTTTTTGCCGTACAGATTATTGACTGTGCCATTGTTCTGGATGGTGACAGACGCTGCGGCCGCTGTGTTGCGCGGACACTGAATGGTACCGATTACAGCGCCTTCGTTGTTCGTGATCTTCATGCGCAGCGACTCGTTATCCGGAATGTCGATTTTTCAGTAATTCTTCCATGGTTTGTAATTTCCTAGGACTGCGTTCCGGAGTTTGCTGGGGTGATCGTATCGATCGTGCCATGATTGGTGATATTGATCGCCGCTTGTGGATCGGACGCGGACGTGCAGATCTTCGGGATGGTAACGCCATTGCAGACGTAGACATTGCAAGAGTTGGTGAGGGTGATATCAGTCGGGCGCTCATAATGCGTGATCCAGACGCTCGGATCTTGGCTGGTGTAGGTCGCCGTCAACGCTTCTTCGACGGTCGTATGGTAATTTTTGCTGCCGTCGGAGCTGAGAGTGTACGCCTCGCCCGTGGCAGCGCAGCCTTGGCAGACGCCATTAACATAATTGTGCGGCGTCATGACGCGCCGGACAGAAGCAGGGAGTTCCTGCTCTGCATTTTGATCCTTGAAGAGTTTCTTGCATCCCGGGCACTCGTAGCAATCCTCCGAATAGCCATACTCGGTGCAGGTCGAATCGGCTTGCAGATGCTTGGTCAGCGTATGGCGCGGCTTATCAGCGGTCACCGTAAATTCAAGCGCATCACCCCTGTCGTTCGCCATGATCTGCGTAACCTCTTTGGTCAAGTTGAATGCCTTATGGCAGAGACAACTGCCGGTGAATGTGACAGTTTGAGTATCATTCTCAATGATGCTGTTTGTATGCTCTCCGTGCACGTCGCTGCCGCCTTCTCTGCCCTGACAATAAACGGAGTTTACCTTGATTTGAAACGTGATCTGCTCAGACGTCCAGCTTGTGATCCCTTGCACCACATATAAGCCGAGACTGTTTACTGGTGTTACAATATTATCACCATGCAGCGTACAGTGATACTTTGCGTCAAACGAAAAATTGATTGTCCTTCCGCCAATTGCATTCTCTTTATATGAATAGTAGGCGGATGCCGCCGACACCGCCGCCGTCAGCGCAACCAGCAGCAGACCGAGTATAAGAAGATTTCTGAACAGTCGTTTTTTCATTTATGTTCCTCCGTTTCCGTGATCCCCTGCAGGGAAAATTCAAATCGCATGGCCAGCGCCTCGAACAGCGCGTGCATGACCCGTTCCGCGATGGTGCGGATGTCCAGCCCCTCGACGAAGCGGATGACCTGCTCCAGCTCGTCCTCCGGCACCCGATAGGCCCGCAGGCTCATGCAGAAAAACAGCCGCAGCTTCTTTTCCAGCGTCAGCTCCGCGTCGCACGGGTGCGCCATGTAGCCGCGCATGATGCTGGCCGAGCCGATCTCCATGTCGTAAAAATCCCGCGCCGTCCGCCCCGGCAGATACGGGCCAAAGATCTGCTGCAGCTCCTTCGCCGTCTCGCGGAAAATATAATCCGAGGCTTCCTTCTGTGTGTAGGCTTCGATGTAAATTTCGCGCAGATTTTCGTTCAGCTCCGTCAGCGTCATCTGGATCGCGGTCTCCACCGCGTAGATATACACCGGCGGCAGCTGCGCGCCCGCTGCGCTGCGCGCCATGGCGAACTGATTGGAGAACATGAATGCGACAAGCTCCGTCAGCACGCCGTCCTTGGCGCGGAAAATATTCTGAAACGTGCTGTAGGAGACGTCGGCTTTTTCGATGATCTCCGCCAGCGTCGTCCGCCGGTAGCCCTTTTCGAGAAAGAGCGTCACGCAGACCGTCAAAATCCGCTTCTTCGCGGGCAGGCTTGCGCTCGTAATGCCGATCGAGATCACATCCTTTCATCTGGTATATACACCAATGCTATACCATAACCCGCCCGGGAACGCAAGCATGATTCTTCTGCTCCGTTCGTCTTTTCCCTGCAGAACGCCGCGCATTCAAAAAATTCCATGGAATTTGTCCCGCGAATTCCCATTCATAACGCGCCTGCATCGGGTCAAACTACGGTTGTAGGAAATCAAAACGGATTTCCCCAAAACAAGTAAGGAGATGCAGAACTATGACGAACCGTAATTCTTCCAACATCAACATCCCGGAAGCCCGCGAAGCCATGGACAAGTTCAAGATGGAAGCCGCCTCTGAGGTAGGCGCTTCAAAACAATAAACAAAGAAAAACCAACTTCCTACATATAAAAACGTTAATTTTCTTGAAAATTAGCGTTTTTTGTGTACTAATTTCGGAATGTGTAATAATTACAAATTGTAAACTATCCATTTAATTGGGAATTAAAATATATAAAAAAGTTGGAAATATTAGAAAAATGGCGAAAAGGAGAAAAGGGAGGCGTAATATGGAGGCAGTTATCGTATCAGATTATTTCTACGGCGAAGAATCCGAGCAGTTCAGTTACTTCCGGATTCCAAGATTGTTGGTACGCAGCAAGAAATTCAAAACGCTCTCCACCGACGCGAAGCTGCTTTACGGCCTGATGCTCGACCGCATGGGGCTATCCGCCAAACACGGCTGGTATGACGATTTGGGGCGCGTCTACATCTACTACACGCTCGACGAAATTCAAACTGACCTCATGTGCGGACACAATAAGGCCGTTCGGCTGCTGGCCGAGCTGGACACGGGCAAGACAGGCTTTGGCCTGATTGAGCGCGTGAAGCAGGGGCAAGGCCGTCCGGCAAAGATTTACGTCAAAAAATTCGCCACGACCGATGTGCCAGAAGCTCCCATTTCTGCGCCCATTTCAGACTTCCCGGATTCGGAAATGCAGACTTCCCAAAAACAAACTTCCAGACTTCCGCTTTTGGGAAGTCAAGACTTCCCAAAACGGGAAGCAAGTTATCCTGATAATAATTATCCTGATTCTAGCTATCCTGATCCATCTATCTCTCCTGCGAAACCGCCGGGAACTGGAGATCGATTGATCGAGCGATGGAGTTTGAAAGAGCGCGTCAGAAACCAAATCGAATATGACGCGCTCTGCACGCAGTATGCCGCCGAGGACGTGGACGCGCTGGTGGAGCTGATCTCGGAAGTCCAGAGCAGCACCGCTGATGCCGTCCGGCTGGGAAAAGAGCAAATTCCCATCGAGATTATCAAGGAACGGTTCCGGCAGCTCACACAGATGCACGTTGCCTACATTCTGGACAGTCTGCGGACAACCACGACACAAATCAATAACATCAAAGCCTATCTTCTGACCGCGCTCTACAACGCGCCGACGACGATGGGCTTTTTTTATTCCGCTCAGGTGCGGCATGATCTTCGCAGAAAATAGGTCTCACGGTGAGACGTATTTTTTGATATAAAAATTCAATTTTGGAGGTA
>CADBOK010000171.1 GCA_902796245.1 Oscillospiraceae bacterium
AAATGGAATATCACAAAAGCATTTCTGGAGCACATAAATCTCGTCAAATGGATGGCCGCCTATTTCTAAATTGAGATATGCAATGTTCTCCTGACAGTAACGGGGAACTAACGCACGCCGCTTCAAAAGCGCAGAAAGATATTCGTGCCGCTGCATGAAATGAAACAGAGTATTTGCGCTCTGAACATAGTCATCACATTTTTGAAGAATAAACTTCTGTTTCGTATCTATTTCTTTCAAAACAGTTGGCCCTCACATCCATAGTAGTATATGAATTATATCACATTTTGTGGGGAATGTTGTCGAAAACTTTCGCGTTTTTAATGCGTTGGTTGGATTTTATGTTCTGGATTTTCTTGTATTTTTAATAAGGACGTGCCGCGGAAAGAATTTGCGGCACGTCCTCTTGCTTGCATCGTCAGACAATTCGATCACAGCGCAGTGTGGATGCTTTGGTAGCCGGCATCAAATAAAGCGAAAATGCTTTTTGAGTCTCTCGGTGGAATACCACCTTCGAAGCCAGATGCGTGTTCCGTCCAAGGCATCAATCAAATGATCGACGTTTACAGGATGACTTAATGTTGCGGTGAATTGAACCAATTGACTTTTCAAAAGACTGTAATCGCTGGATACCTCATCGCTCATTGCAGCAGCGTAATTTAACCTAAAAGAATCAATCGCTTTCATTGCAAGGTTAAACTGGTTAATAAATTTTTCTGCACTTTGTTGGGCAGCAATCTGCTGGCCATTATTCTTATCTATTTTTTTCATATATTGATATGAGCGGTTTCCAAATACTGTCCATAACGTGTCATAAATGTATGCGACACTGTTGTTATATGCGCCTACAGCAGCTCTGTCCTGTGCGGCTGTATCAAAGCGGTCAATAAAGAAAGCCAAAAGAGCTGCGCCAAATCCACTCGCGCCAAGGGACATCAGGACAGCAAGCCATTTTGATGTTTCAGCACACGGTAAAAATAAATATGCTGCAATCAAAACAATAGAAATCAAGAGACATATAAGGTAAATAAGAAAATGTGAGTTTTCAACTGATAAAATTCCATTTTTCTTCCTTCTGCCTTTTTCTTCTGCACGTTTTGCCTTAAGCTCTTCTTGCGAAAAGAGCGTTGCAAAATCGATCGTTGTTATAACGTCATCCATCGTGGATTCATCAACTTTTTGCATATAAAATATCCTCCTTGTTTACGGTTCAATGACTGAATTTCGTTCGTAGAGTTCCGTTTTTCGTTTCATTTCTTTGGCGAGCGCTTTTGTGCAGCTGCCAGGCCTGAGCCGCCAGACCCAATTGCCGCCGAGCGTAGACGGTGTATTGATCCGTGCTTCATGTCCAAGGCGGAGCCAATCCTGTATGGGGATCACGGCCCAGTCTGCCGCGCAGGAAAGCGCTGCGGAAACAAAAAAGTCTACACAGGTCTCGTCAGCGACTGCTTCACACAGCAGATAGGATTTCGCATACCGGACAGATGCGGGTGGTGCGCTGTGCAGCCAGCCGAGGATTGTATCATTATCGTGTGTCCCGGTATACACAACACAGTTCTTAGGATATTTAAACGGAATATAGTCGCTCTTTTCACGTGCATCAAAGGCAAACTGCAGGATCTTCATACCGGGGAAACCGCTGTATTCCAGCAGCTCCCGAATTTCTGGCGTCAGATATCCAAGGTCTTCTGCGATAATCGGAATATCCGGGAAGGCTTCCTTGATGGAATCAACGAACGCTTTCCCAGGCCCCTTCTGCCATGCTCCGTTTCGAGCAGTTTTATCACCATAGGGAATCGCGTAGTAGCTTTCAAACCCGCGAAAATGATCGATTCTGAGACAATCGTATAGCTCAAATGAACCGCTCAGCCGTTCCTTCCACCACTGGAAGCCAGTCTCCTGCATCAGATCCCATCGATACAATGGATTTCCCCAAAGCTGACCGTCTGCGGTAAAGGCGTCTGGCGGACATCCGGCAACTAAAACCGGGCGGTCTTCTTCATCAAGCAGAAACAGTTCCGGATTTGCCCATGCATCCGCAGAATCAAGTGCAACATAAATGGGGATATCGCCTATGATTTTTACGTTGTGCGCTCTTGCATAAGCGGCAAGTTTTTTCCATTGCGTATAAAATAACAACTGAAGAAACACGTAAAAATCAACCTCGGACTGTAATTCCTGCCGGGCTTTCTCTAATGCATGGCGTTCTCTCTTTCGTATAGCGCTTGGCCACTGCGTCCACGCGAGACCGTTATAGCTATCCTTGAGTGCCATGAACAGGGCATAATCGTCTACCCAGTTATGTGCTTTGCGGAAACGGCTGATTTCGTTGGGGTTGTCAAAACGAGAATACGCTTTTTTCAAAATCGCATACCGATATTGGTACTGCTTTGCGTAATCGATTGCTGCACTGTCAGCTTGGTCCGCCAGCGGCGCGCAGTCTTCTTTTTGAAGCAGTCCGTCTTCGCAGAGCTGCTCGAGGTCAATAAAGTATGGATTTCCAGCAAATGCCGAAAAGCTCTGATATGGGCTGTCGCCAAAGCTGGTCGGGCCAATCGGCAATACCTGCCACAGCTGCTGCCCCGCTTCATGCAGAAAATCGATCCAATCATAGGCGGCCTTACCGAGTGTACCAATGCCATATGGAGATGGCAAGCTGAAGATGGGCAGCAATACACCACTGCATCGTTTCATAAAACGCTCCTTTCGACGAAAATGGCGGGTGGGCAGTACAAACTGCGCCACCCGCCGTTGTTACAACTGAATGTTTAGAATGTCGGATAAATATCGATTGTAGTGCCGCCTGTTCCGGTAAAGTTCAGGCCGCTGGATCACCTTTCGCGCTGCATATCAGGTTGTTATCCCTTGATACCGCCGGTCTGCAAACCGGAAACGAAATATTTCTGGCAGCAGATGAAGATGATGAGCACGGGCAGAAGACTTGCCACGGACATGGCGAAGACGTAGCCCCACTGCGTAAACTGGTGCTGGCCGAAAAAGCCTGAGATGGCGATCGGCAGCGTGCGCTTCTGCGTGTCGTTCAGGACGGTCAGCGCCCACGGGAATTCCTCCCACGCCGTCAGGAAGTTAAAAATGCTGACGGACGCGATGGCCGGGCTTGCCAGTGGGCAGATGACCTTGAAAAACACAGTGAATACGCTGCCGCCGTCCATGTAGACGGCTTCGTCAAACTCCCGCGGGATGCTCTCGATGTAGCCTTTAATCATGAACGTAGAAAACGGGATGACCCACGCCACATAGAACGGCACCAGCCCCAGCAGCTTGTTTGTGAGCTTGAAGAACGAGGCGAGCTGATACTGCGTGATGATGAGCGTTGTGCCGGGGATGATCATCGTGCCGATGACGAGCGCGAAGAGCGCCTTTCTGCCGGGGAAGCGGAAGCGCGCGAGGCAGAATGCCAGCGCCGACGAGACGAAAGCCGCGATCACGACGGTCAGCACGGCGACGATCACGCTGTTGAGGAAGTTGATGTAAAACTTTTCCTGACTGAAGATGTACACGTAGTTTTCAATTGTGATCGTGTCCAGCGCGGGGAAGAACTTCGGCGGGAACTCATAGAGCGCACCGTTCGGCTTTAAGGACGTGCTGATCATATAGATCATCGGCATGATCGACACCGCGCCGCCGAGCAGCAGGAGCACATACCGCAGAATGTTGGACGGGAGCTCCCGTTTTTTGAGTGTATGCATGGCAGTCCCTCCTACGAATTGGCCGCGTCCTTCTGCTTCATGGCCCTGAATTGCAGAACGGCGAGGAAGATGAGCGTCACGGCGACGACGAACGACAGCGCGGCCGCGTAGCCGAACGAGCCGGTGTTGAACGCCTTGTAATACATCCACGTGAGAACCGTCTCCGTCTGGTGCATCGGCTTGCCGCCGGTGATCATCTTGATGGACGTAAAGACGTTGAAGCCGCCGATGGTCAGCATGACGAGCGCGAAGAGGATCGTAGGCTTGATGCTGGGCAGCGTCACATAGAAGAACTTCTGGAACGCGCCGCAGCCGTCGATCCCCGCCGATTCATACAACTCCTGCGGAACGCTTTGCAGCGCGGCCAGAAATACGACCAGATTCCATCCGACGCCCTTCCAGATGCCGAGCATCATCGCCACCGTCAGACCGCCCCAGCGGCTGTCGAGCCAGCGGATGTTGGACACCGTCAGGTGCAGCACGTTCGTGAGCACATAGTTGAGCATTCCCTCGGTGTTGAAGATGTACCGGAAGATGAGCGAGACGATGACCCACGAGGTAATGACCGGAATGTAATAGATCACGCGGAACGTGACGCGGAAGCGCGGAATGGCATTGATGAGCACCGCGGCAAGTAAGCCCAGAATCATCTGCCCCGGCACAGTCACGAGCGTGTAGAGCAGCGTATTTGCAAATGCAATCCGGAACGTCTCGTCGGAGAGCACGTCGATATAGTTTTGCAGCCCGATGAACTTCTGGTGCAGCATTGAGCCGAGATCCCATTGCAGAAAGCTCATGTACAGGAGCTTGACGATGGGGTAGATCGTGAACAATGCGAAGACCAGAAGCCCCGGAAGCAGCAGAAGGCCGACCTGAAGACGGTCGCGTTTTGATTTCAGTTCCATAGAGCAGATCCTTTCAAGTAACCGATGATTCAATCGGCAAGAGTTGTCGGCGAGAGATTTTGGCCCAAATGAAAGTTTAAAAACGCAGGAATACTGTATGTATTTCAAGTTTTTCAAACTGCACAGTTGGGCCAAAAGATCCGCTGACAACCGCAGACGATTGATTCAGCGGTTACTCAGGCAGCCGCACGGCTGTCTCCGATTTGCCAGATTTTCAAAGCAGGCCGAAGCCTGCTTTGAAAAAAGTTGCGTTTGGTTCGTCTGTCTGATATACTGTGTTTATTCGGCAAGCAAACCGTCGATCGTCACAGCCAGCTGGTCGAGCGTCTGCTGCACGTCTGCGCCGTTGACGATCATGTCGGTCATGGCGACGGTCAGCGCATTGTCGATCTCGGACCAGGAAGCGACAGTCGGACGGGCCTTTGCCGTCGTGATGGCCTCCAGGAACGGCGCAAACGATGCGTCCTTTACGGTCTGGCTGTCCAGCGCCGTCATGTTGACGGGGATCTGACCGCACTTGGCCATCTCCTCCTGCGCGTATTCGCTGGTCATGAACTTCATGAACTTCCACGCGCCTTCTTTATTGGCGGTGTTGAACATGGCGATGTCTTCGCCGCCCAGCACGGAGATCGAACCGGCGGAACCGGCGGGAACCTCACTCGTGCCGTAGTTGAAGTCGGGATATGCGCCGGCCAGCTCCGCGGTCTTCCACGGGCCTTCGAGCAGCATCATGTACCGGCCGGTGCCAAAGCCGTCGGTCATGGGGATAGCGCCGCTGTTAAAGCCGGTGAATTCGCCGTTCGCATAGAGGTCGACCAGCTTCTGCACGGCTGCGGCTGTTTCGGGGCTGTTGACATAGCCCGTGGCCGTGGTGCAGGCGTCGTCCGTGATGTTGCCGCCGTTGCTCCAGATATAAGGCAGGACGTTCCAGCCAGCGAGCGCGGGCTCGTTCAGACCCCAGACCTGCTGGCCGTTTGCATTCGTACCGGACAGGGCGTGGATCGCGGCGAACATCTCATCCATCGTCTTGGGCACTTCAATCCCGGCCTCCGCGAGCGCGTCGGCGTTGTAGAACAGGATCTTCGTGTTCGTGTTGAGTGCCAGCGCGTAATAGCTGCCCTTGACCACGGCGGTGCTCATGGCGCTGGGAAGAAGCTGGCCTGCCACATCATTAAAATCACCCATCTGCTGATCCAGCGGGACAAGGATGTTCATTTTCTGGAACTCCGGGACCCACGCGATGTCCAGACGCGCCACATCGGGCAGGGTGTTCGAACTTGCGCTGACAAGGATCTTGTCGTGCAGGTCGGCCCACTCGTGCGAGACGGCGTTGACCTTATAGCCGGGGTTTTCTTCCTCGAATTTGGGGATCAGCACATTCATCAGAGTCTCATTCTCTGCGGACTGCGCGCTGTAGTGATGCCAGAAGTTGATCGTAACGGGTTCTTCGGGCGTGGCTGTGGACGTTTCTGCCGCCTTGTCATCGGCGGGAACGGCTGCGTCGCTTGCGGGCTGCTGGGTTTGGGCAGTGTCTGGCGCTTTTTCGGCGCATGCAGTGAATGCCGCTAACATCACTGCTGCGATCAGGAAGAGCGCCAGCATTTTTTTGATACTTGTCTGTTTCATGATTGCACCTTCTCCTTTAATTTTTTGTTGATGAATCGGATTATCTTAACGGATCTTGCGGGAAGCTCCGCTTCAAAGCGTCCCGGATCGTCCGTCAGGATCGTGGGGTGGAACGGGTCATCCTTTGTCATGCCGCCCGTCTGGCAGCAGAGCGTCCATGCGGCAAATTCCCGTGCCCAGTCCGGGATCGGGAGCGGCCCGTGCCAGTGTGCCGTTCCTGCGTGCAGGACGACGAGCGTCTGCTCTCCGGGCACGGTGCGCGAAAAGGCGTATACGTTCGCCGCGTCGTCGGCCAGTACGGTATGGAAATCGCCGTCTGTCAGAGAATCGGATGCGAGCCGCAGCTGGATGAGCCGCCGGTACCAGCGCAGCAGCCGCTCGTCCTGCTGTTCTGCATCCCACTGCATCGCCATGCGGCAGCCGGGGTCGTTCGGGCCGCTCAGCCCGACCTCGTCGCCGTAGAAGATCGCCGGGGAGCCGGGGAACGTCATTTGCAGCGCTGCGGCCAGCCGAAGCCTTGCCTTGTCGCCGCCCGCTTCATAGAGGAAGCGCGCCGTGTCGTGACTGTCCAGCAGGTTGTACATCCTAAGGTTCGTTTCGCTGGGGTACAGGGCCAGCGCCCGGTTGAGGCGGCAGCCGAATTCCGACGCGGAAAGCGTGTCCTTCGCCAGCCACGCGGCCGCCGCGTCGCGGAAGAGATAATTCATCGCGCTGTCGAGCCGGTTCGTGCTTACGAGCCGCCCGGCGTCGCCCCATGTTTCGCCGAGCAGGATGCAGTCGGACTTGCACGCGCGCATCGCCGCGGCGAAGGCTTCCAGAAACGCGGTCGGCAGCTCGTCCGCCACATCCAGCCGCCAGCCGTCGATGCCGAATTCCTCCAACCAGTACCGGCCAACGGAGAGGAAATAGTCCCGCGCGTCCGGGTCTGCAAGGTTCAGCTTCGGCATCCATTTGTAATGCCCGACGCAGTCGTAATTCTGCCGCTCCGCGTCGACGGGATAGCTGTGGATAAAGAACCAGCTGCGATACGGCGACGCTTTGCCGTTTTTCACAACGTCCTGAAATTTGTCCCACCAGTAGCCGCAGTGGTTGAACACGCCGTCGAGGATGATGCGCATCCCGCGCGCGTGGACACCGTCGACCAGCCGCCGCAGATCGTCCTTCGTGCCGAAGGCCGAATCGATCTCGAAATAATCGGCTGTGTCGTACTTGTGGTTCGACGGTGCGCGGAAGATGGGCGTCAGATACAGACACGTCGCGCCGAGCGACTGGATGTAGTCGAGCTGCTGCGTAATGCCCGCCAGATCACCGCCCATGAAATTCTCCCGCGTCGGCGCAGAACCCCAAGCTTCTGCGCCCGGCGGGGTGAGGGAGGGATCTCCGTTCTTGAACCGCTCCGGGAAGATCTGATAGTACACCTGCCGGCTTCGCCACGCGGGCGCGGAAAAGCCGTCCGTCGGGTTCGGCCAGAGGAATTCGAAGAAGTTCCCGTTCATGTGTGGCTCCGTGTCCTGCAGGCCGTTCGCGCCGAGCCACAGCTCGTCTGTCCCGGCTTTCAGGCGGAAGCAGTACCGGGTGTACGCCGCGATCTGGCCGGTGCAGACCGTCGTGCGGTAGTAATCGTGCAGCGCGTCCTGTAAGGACACGTGCAGCCGCTGCCGCCGGATCTTCGCCGGGTCCGTCTCATAGCGCATCCAGTACCAGAGCTCGACCTCGTCCGCATCCGCCCGCGCCGTGATGAGCTGGAGCTCCAGCGTGTTGCGTGAGCTTGGGTAGATGTAGTCCGAGGTGGGCCGGTGGATGATGGCCGCCTGATTCAAATGTGGATCGCCTCCGTTTCTTCTCGTGTTTCCCGCATCGTCGAGGCCCGCTCGATGAGCTTCGTCGACAGCAGGATCTGCCGCAGGCTGGTCTGCGGGTCTTCGATCTGCTCGATCAGGATCTGCGCCGCCTGCACGCCGAGCGCGAACGTGTCAACATCCACGCTCGTGATGGGCGTCTCGGCCAGCTCCGTCAGCGGCGTGTTGTCGCAGCTGATGATGCCGAACTGCTCCGGTACCCGCAGCCCCAGCTGATGCGCGGCCCGCAGCGCACCGAGCGCCAGCCGGTCGTCGCTGCAAATGACGGCGTCGGGCGCATCATCGTCCTGTAGGAGCACACGGACGCAGTCCATGCCGCTCTCGACCGTCGGCAGACCGTGGAGAATGCCGCCGTTGGGAACAGGCAGATGGTTCGCGGCAAGCTCGCGGCGGTAGCCCGCGATGCGATCCTGATTGAAAACCTCCCCATCGCCGTCCGAAAGGAAGGCGATCTTTTTATATCCGCGCTCCAGCAGGAGCCTGACGGCCCTGCGGCCGGCCTGCACGTTGTTGATATCGACCCAGTTGGCCTCCGCGCCGACCTCCTCCGAACGGCCGAGGATCACACACGGCACGCTCAGGTCCTCGATCCTGCGCAGCAGCTCGTCCGTCACGAGCGAGATCGGCAGCACCACGCCGTCGACCTTTTTCCCGGCGATCAGCCGCTCGACGGAGGAAATGCCGCCGAACGCCGCCGCGCCGTTCGTGATGATGAGGTTATAGTCGTTCTGGTGCGCGGCAGTCTCGATGCCGAAGACGGTGTTGTTGAAGAAATTGTTGGCGTAGGCCGTGCCGTCCGAGATATCGATGACCAGCGAGATCGCGTGCGCCGAGCCGTTGGCAAAGCTGCGCGCAATGTCGTTGGGAACATATTTGAGCTGCTCCATCGCGGACGCGATCTTCTGCTTCGTCTCGTCCGAAATGACGCCCTTCTGATTGAGCACGCGCGAAACCGTCGACGGCGAAACGCCCGCCAGCCGCGCCACATCCTTGATCGTTGCTGCCATCCTGCACCTCCGCGCAAACGGTTTACCGATATTTCCTGCATTTTTGCGCAATAGCAGCAACGAAAATGAAGAAATATTGCAAATAACGATTTATTGCGATAAAATCCGACGGAATATAACGGATTTATTTATGCAACCGTTTGCCTAATGCCAGAGTAGCACGTTTTTCAAGCGAAGTCAATTTGTCAGTTTATACAAGAAAAAACTGTTTTTCTGTGCAGGTAGACAATGCAGACCATTCTGCGCAAAGAGACAAATCATCCCCAAAATATCAGACACAAAAGCCGGTCAAATGCAACAAACCCCGGGCCATTCCATCAGGAACGGCTCGGGGTTAGTTCTTTCGTAAGAAGCTGATATGCACATTGTCTTGCCCGCGTCAGTGCCATTCGGACACTGGCGGGTTTTATGGATAGTTCCTCGGCCATAACCTCATCGCTTTTGCCGAGTATGTATTTTCCTTCTAACAGATACTTGCTTTTGGCATCAAGCTGCGGCCAGCGCCGCACCAATTCATCGATCTCCTCTTTTGAAATCAGGAGTTCTTC
>CADBOK010000172.1 GCA_902796245.1 Oscillospiraceae bacterium
CACGGCATCCATGATCTTCACATAGCCCGTGCAGCGGCAGTAGTTGTTGCGCAGGGCATAGCGGATCTGATCGTCCGTCGGGTTCAGATTCCGGTCGAGCAGCGCCTTTGTACACAGCACCATGCCCGGGATGCAGAAGCCGCACTGCACGGCTCCGGCCTCGCCGTAGGCGTAGGTGTAGAGTTTCTTCTCCTCGTCTGTCAGACCCTCGACGGTAATCACATGACGGCCTGTCAGCGAATCGGTAAACGGGGTGCAGGCGCGGATCGGCTCGCCGTCAATGAGCACGGTACATGCGCCGCAGGCACCCTCCGAGCAGCCGTCCTTCACGCTTGTCAGATGCAGCGTATCGCGCAGATAGCGCAGCAGCCGCTGGTTTTTCTCTACCGTGACTTCTGTTCCGTTTACAAAAAATACGGCCATGGCAAAAAACTCCCTTCATTCGAATCTCGGCTCTCACGTCACAGCCGCAGCTGTTCTCGGCACAGGGCCACCGTAATTCCGAAGTTTCCCGGCCACGGGACAAAATTCCTAAAAATCTTTTATCATTATACAATAATTTTTTGCATGTTGCAAGAAACAGGGCAGTCGATCGTTATTCTATTTATAAATAACGCCCTGCCCCTGCCAGCTGCGCTTAAAGCATGCAGATATGATATCCGTCCGTCTCCAGCGCCAGCGACTGAAACAGTGCTTCGGTCCGCTCGCGGTTTTCCGGCTCTGTGCGCCAGCCGAGGCCGCAGTCCGAGGTGATCTCGCGGGGGACGGGAATGATCCTGCCGGGGAGCCCCGCCTGTTCGCAGGCCTTTTCCGCCGCCATGGCGGCGCTTGTGGTGTAAAATGTAACGATGAGCCACTGCTTTTTCTCTCTCATTGCTCTGCCAGCTCCCGAACCGCGGCGATGGCCGCGTCCGTTTCCTCCTCCGTGTTGTAATAGCCGAAGCTGAAGCGCACCGCGCCCTGCTCCACTGTCCCGAGCGCCTCGTGCATGCGCGGCGCGCAGTGCGCGCCCGCCCGGACGGCAATGTCGTAGTCCTCCGCCAGCGCGTCGGCCATCACAGACGATTCCTCGTCCCGGATATTGAGCGCCACGACCGGCGCGCGCACGGGATCCGAGAAATCGCCGCAGATACGCACGCCGTCCGCGTCCTTCACGCCCTCGTAAAACCTGCGGGCCAGCGCAAGCTCGTGCGTGCGGATGGCGTCCATGCCCGTCTCCCGGATGAAATTCACGGCGGCAAGCAGCCCCGCAATGCCATGGCCGTTGCGCGTCCCGGCTTCGAGTCTTGTGGGATACTGCGGCGGCTGCGACGGCAGGAAGGTCTGCACGCCCGTCCCGCCGACGCACCAGGGACGGATGTCCACGCCCTCTGCGACGCAAAGGCCGCCCGTGCCCTGCGGGCCCATGAGGCTCTTGTGGCCGGTGAAGCAGAGAACGCTGATGTGCTGCGCGCGCATATCGATGGGGAACACGCCCGCCGTCTGGGAGGCGTCGACCACAAACAGCAGCCCGTGCGCCGCGCAGAACGCGCCGATGCGTGTCAGATCCAGCAGGTTCCCCGTCAGGTTCGAGCCCGCCGTACACACGACGGCCTTTGTATTTGCTTGCAGCAGCCGGTCAAAACCGGCATAGTCGATACAGCCTTTCCGGGATGCGGGCAGGAAGCTGACCGAAACGCCCCGCTCCATCTCGCGGTACAGGGGGCGCAGGACGGAGTTGTGCTCCAGGTCGGTCGAGAGCACGTGGTCGCCCGGCGCAAACAGGCCGGAGATGGCAATGTTCAGCGCCTCGGTCGAATTGGCCGTGAAGCACACATGGTCGGCGCGTGCGCAGCCGAACAGGTCTGCCAGTGCCTCGCGTGCGGCATAGATCGTCCGGGACGCGGCGAGGCTTTCCGCGTGCGCGCTGCGGCCGCTGTTGCCCATGGTCCGCATCGCGTTCACGACCGCATCGATCACGCACGACGGCTTATGCAGCGTTGTGGCCGCGTTGTCAAGATAGATCATTCCGTCGCCCTCCCGTCAGATGGAACTATTATAATACAAAAACCGGGCGGACTGCAATGCAGCCGGCACGGTTTTTGTTCGGCTATTTCGAAAACGCGCCGCTCACAGATGCGCGTCCGTCTGCGAAGCGCGGCGCAGGCCGCAGTCCGCCGTGATGAAAAACGCGAGCACGAAGCAGTAGAACGCGGCGGTCGCCCACGGCCTGCGGACGGCGAGCAGGAAATCCCAGACCCCGTGCAGCACGACCGGCGCGAGAATTGCCAGCGCGCACAAAATTGTCCGCCTGCGGCCGTCTCCCCGCTTTTCGGCTTGCTTGGCCCGGCTGAGGAGAAGCCCCATCGCGACGGCAAAGAAGAAATGCCCCGGCACGGACAGAACCGCCCGCGATACCGCCGTCCGCAGGTCGGACTGCACGACGTAGATAATATTTTCCACCGCCGCGAAGCCCAGCGCGGAGGACACGGAATAGACGACCGCGTCGAACCGGTAATCGAACGCCGGGTGCTTCCACGCGGCAAGATGCACGGGGACGATCTTGCAGACCTCCTCGCTCACGGCAACCACCAGAAGATTATCGAGCAGCAGATACGCCGCCGAGCGCTTATCCAGCGCACCGCCGAGCGCCCGCGACGCGAAAAGCTGGATTCCCGCCGCCGGGAGCGCCAGCAGCGCGCCGGACAGAATCAGCACGCCGAGCAGCCTGCGCGGCTCTTTTTCAATGCGGTCGAGCTGATAGATGCGGACAAACAGAATGACCGCCGGAACCAGCGCCGCGAGGGACAGATAATAATTCAAAACGGCTCCTTTTCTCTATGTGCGCTGTGTCTCCGCCGCCTCCCGCAGCAGCTCTTCGGCGGATACGCCGTAGAGCTTTGCGAGCGCGAGCAGATTGGATGTTGACGGGTCGGACACGCCGGATTCCCACTTGCTGACGGCCTGCCGGCTGACGCCGAGCGATTCCGCGACAAATTCCTGCGTCATGTTGCAGCGCGTGCGGTGCGCTTTCAACGCTTCGCCGAGCGTTTTCTTCGTCTCGGCCTTTTCCTTCCGCACCTCGCCGGAACGCAGGTATTTGAGCAGCGCCCGGATCAAAAGCACGAACAGAAATACGGTCGCGCCGAACATGCAGATGCCGAACAGTCCAAAAATCAGTGTTTTCATGAGAGGATCCATCCTTTCTGTATTTGGGATGGCTTCAGTATTGCAGAAAGCTCCGGTTGCCGCCACCAACTATCGCGCAAAAAGCGGTTGCGGCGGCTTATTTCAACATCTTTTTAAGATACTGCCCTGTGAAGCTCTCCGGGCAGGCGGCGATCTGCTCCGGCGTGCCGCAGGCGACGATCCGTCCGCCGCCGGAGCCGCCCTCCGGCCCAAGATCGACGATATAGTCTGCGACCTTGATGACATCGAGATTGTGCTCGATGACGAGCACGGTGTTGCCCGCGTCGACCAGCCGCTGCAAAACCTCAATCAGCTTGTGCACATCCGCCATATGAAGACCGGTCGTCGGCTCGTCGAGGATATAGAACGTGCGGCCCGTCGCGCGGCGGGAAAGCTCCGTCGCGAGCTTGACGCGCTGCGCCTCGCCGCCGGAGAGCGTCGTAGCACTCTGGCCAAGCTTGATATAGCCGAGGCCCACGTCGACGAGCGTGGCGATCTTATTGCGGATGCGCGGCAGATTGTCGAAGAACGCCAGCGCCTCCTCCGCCGTCATATCGAGCACGTCCGCGATGTTCTTGCCCTTGTACAGAACTTCGAGCGTCTCGCGGTTATAGCGCTTTCCGTGGCAGACCTCGCAGGGGACGAAGACGTCAGCCAGAAAGTGCATCTCAATCTTCACAAGACCGTTGCCGCTGCAGGCCTCGCAGCGGCCGCCCTTTGTGTTGAACGAGAACCGGCCGGGGCCGTAGCCGCGTGTGCGCGCGTCGGCGGTCGACGCAAACAGGTCGCGAATGTCGTTGAACACGCCCGTATATGTCGCGGGGTTGGAGCTCGGCATGCGCCCGATGGGGCTCTGGTCGATGCCGACGACCTTGTCCAGATGCTCCAGCCCCTCGATGCGGTCAAATTTCCCCGGACGGGTGCGGGCGCGGTTGAGACTGCCGGCGAGCTTTTTATAGAGAATTTCGTTGACAAGGCTCGATTTGCCCGAACCGGATACGCCGGTCACACACGTGAACGTGCCGAGCGGGAATTCGACGTCAATGTGGCGCAGATTGTTTTCCGCCGCGCCGAAGATTTTCAGGCTCTTTCCATTCCCCTCCCGCCGCTTTTCGGGCAGGGGGATCTTTTTCGCGCCGGACAGATACTGACCCGTGATGGAGCGCGGGGCAGCAATGATATCGTCGACCGTGCCCGCGGCGATGATCTCGCCGCCGTGCACGCCCGCGCCGGGGCCGACGTCGACGAGGAAATCGGCGGCGCGCATGGTATCCTCGTCATGCTCGACGACAAGGACGGAGTTTCCGATGTCGCGCAGACGGCGGAGGGTATCGAGCAGCTTGTCGTTATCGCGCTGGTGCAGGCCGATGGACGGCTCGTCGAGGATATACAGAACGCCGATGAGGCTCGAGCCGATCTGCGTGGCCAGCCGGATGCGCTGGCTCTCGCCGCCGGAGAGCGTGGCGGCGGCGCGCGAAAGCGTCAGATAGCTCAGGCCCACCGCCTGCAGGAACGACAGCCGGGAGCGGATTTCGCGCACGATCTGCTCGGCAATGACAGCCATGGAGCCGGTCAGCTTCAGATTGTCGATGAATTTCAGCTCCTCCGAAATGGGCATGGCGCAGAAATCCATGATGTTCATGCCGCCGACCGTGACGGCAAGACTGATGTCGGACAGGCGCTTTCCGTGGCATTTTGGGCACGGACGCTCGGACATGCACTCTTCGAGCTCCTTGCGCATGGCGTCGGACTGCGTCTCGGTGAGGCGGCGGGCGACGTTGTTGACGACGCCCTCAAACGGCCGCTCGAGCGTGCCGCGGCCGTTGGCGCGCTCATAATAGATCGTGAGCTTTTCCGTACCTGTGCCGTAGAGAATGACGTCGAGTGCCTTCTGCGGCAGGGCGTCGATGGGGTCGTTCAGGGAAAAGTGATATTTTTTTGCCAGCGCCTCAAAATACATCCGGGCAATGGAGTCGTCGCGCACGTTGTTCCAGCCGCTGGCCTGGATCGCGCCCTGCAGGATCGACTTGGAGCGGTCTGGGATGATGAGCAGCGGGTCCGCGACCTGCTGCGTGCCGAGGCCCGCGCAGACCGGGCAGGCGCCGTAGGGGTTGTTGAACGAGAACATGCGCGGGGAGAGCTCCGGCATGGAGATGCCGCAGTCCTCGCAGGCGTAGTTCTGGGAGAAGAGCGTGTCCCTGTCCCCGTCCAGCTCGTTGAGGATGACGAGTCCACCGGAGAGCTTTGATGCCGTCTCCACGGAATCCGTCAGTCTCCGGGCAAGATCGGGCTTCATGATGAGCCGGTCGACGACGACCTCGATGTGGTGCTTTTTGTTCTTGTCGAGCGAAATTTCCTCCGTCAGCTCGTACAGGCTCCCGTCGACGCGCACGCGGGCATAGCCGCCGCGCCGGGCGTCCTCAAACACCTTCTGGTGCTCGCCCTTTTTGCCGCGCACGACGGGGGACAGGATCTGAAATTTTGTCCGCTCGGGCAGGGACATGATCTGGTCGACGATCTGGTCGACCGTCTGGCGGCGGATCTCCCTGCCGCACTTCGGGCAGTGCGGCGTGCCGCAGCGTGCCCACAAAAGGCGCAGATAGTCATAGATCTCCGTGACCGTGCCGACCGTCGAGCGGGGATTGCGGCTGGTGGTCTTCTGGTCGATGGAGATGGCGGGAGAAAGGCCGTCGATGGAGTCGACGTCCGGCTTGTCCATCTGGCCGAGGAACATGCGCGCATAGCTCGACAGCGACTCGACATACCGCCGCTGCCCCTCGGCAAAGATCGTATCAAAGGCCAGAGACGACTTGCCCGAGCCGGACAGACCGGTCAGGACGACCAGCTTGTCGCGTGGGATTTCGACAGAGATATTCTTCAGATTATTGACGCGCGCACCCTGCACGCGGATACAGTTTTCCATGGTTCGCTCCTGTGTAGAAAAATCGAAAAATTCAGTCTGCTTATTATACCAGATTCTTTTCAAAACTACAACAGGATTTTCAAACAAAAGTTTTTAAATTTTAAAAGCAGAGGCTTGCGGCTTCTGGTGGAACATGCTATAGTATAGAAAATTCAAGCAGCGGGGGGAGGCAAACGCATGCGGAATCTGTCAAAGCTGATATTTCAGCGGGTCGTGGCGGTGTCGGTCGGCATTGCGCTGCAGATTGTATTTCTGATCGTGATGGCGACGTATCTGCGGGCCGACTTTTTCTGGATCCGGATCGCCATGAACGTACTGAGCTGGGCGGTCGTCATCTATATCATCTCGTGCAGCGTCAATCCCAGCTATAAAATCGCGTGGATTGTGCTGATTCTGGCCTTCCCCGTGGCGGGCCTGACAATCTATCTGCTGTTCGGCGGCAACAAAATTTCCAGCTATGAGCACCGGAAGATGCAGTCGATCGAGGCTGTAACCATGCAGCAGCTGCATCAGGATGACGCGCCCTTATGGGAGCTGGCCGCCGCCGGAACCCCCGCGTTCAACCACGCGCGCTATCTGCTCTCGGCCTCCGGCTACCCCATTTACGACGACGCGGAAGCGGAATACTTTCCAAGCGGCGAAAGCTGCTATGCCGCGATGCTGGAGGAGATCAAAAAGGCAGAGCGCTATATCTTCGTCGAGTTTTTCATCATCGCGACCGGAAAGATGTGGGATCCCATTCTGGAACTCCTGCGCCAAAAGGCGGCGGCGGGCGTCGACGTGCGCGTCGTATACGACGATTTCGGCTGCATCACGCGGCTTCCCATGGGCTACGCAAAGAAGCTGCGCGAGATGGGCATCCGCGCGCATGCCTTCAACCCCTATATCCCGATCCTCTCCGCCCGTCTCAATAACCGCGACCACCGCAAGCTTCTGATCGTCGACGGCAAGGCCGCGTTTACCGGCGGTGTCAATCTGGCCGACGAATATATCAACGAATACAAGCGCTTCGGCCACTGGAAGGACTGCGGCATTCTCGTGCGCGGCAAGGCCGTGTGGTCGATGACGGTCATGTTTCTGTCCCTCTGGGGCTACGTCGACCGGTCGCAGGAGGACGTGAGCCGCTTCCGGGTGGATTACCCGGAAAAGCAGGGCGGCACGGGCTTCCTGCAGCCGTTCGCCGACAGTCCGCTCGACAATGAGGACGTCGGCGCGACAATTTTGCAGTCCGTCATTTCCTCCGCGCAGGAGCGGATGTGGATCATGACGCCCTATCTGATTCTGGACGATAAGATGACCTCGGCGCTGTGCGTCGCGGCCAAAGCGGGCGTCGACGTGCGCATCATCACGCCCGGCGTCCCGGACAAGTGGTATGTCCACGCGGTCACGCGCGCAAACTATGAGGAGCTGGCGCGCGCTGGCGTCCGTATTTTTGAGTATACGCCGGGCTTTATCCACTCCAAGGTCTATCTGGCCGACACGAAGCAGACCGTCGTCGGCACGGTCAATCTGGACTTCCGCAGTTTGTATCTGCACTTTGAAGACGCCGTGTATCTCTACGACACCGCCGTGAGCGCGCAGGTGCAGGCGGATTTTGAGCAGACATTCCCCCGGTGCAGGGAGATCACCGCCGAGCAGTGCCGCCATACGCGCCTGACGCAGCGGGTGCTGTGGGCGCTTTTGCGGCTGCTCGCGCCGCTGATGTAAGAGAAACGCAGAAAGGAGCCGACGCCCATGTCCATCCACGAAGGTCACCGCGCGCGCATGCGCAAACAGCTCAAAACCAGCGGCATGGACTCCCTTTCGGACGTGCAGGTGCTGGAGGTGCTGCTGTATTACGCCGCGCCGCGCGGCGATACAAACCCGGCGGCGCACGCGCTTTTAAACCGCTTCGGGACGCTCGACGGCGTGTTCTGCGCGCCGGAGTCCGAGCTTAAAAAGGTCGATGGCATCGGAGACGCCGCCGCGCAGCTGATCCGCCTCGTGCCGCAGGTGGCGCGCCGCTGCCTCATGAGCCGCAGCGCGCAGATCGAGATTCTGGACACCACGTCCAGGTGCGGGCAGTATCTGCTGCCGTATTTTCACGGCGAAGGCGAGGAGGTCGTGTATCTTCTGTGCCTTGACGCAAAGTGCAAAGCGCTCGACTGTGTGCTTATCCATCGCGGCGGTGTGAACGTCGCGTCCATTGCCGCGCGCAAGGTCGTCAAAGCCGCGCTGGACGCGAACGCGACCTCCGTCGTGCTCGCGCACAACCACCCCAGCGGCCTCGCGCTGCCGAGTCCCGAGGACCGGCAGACCACGCTGGTGTTAAAGGCGGCGCTCGAGGCGGTCGGCGTCGTGCTGGCCGACCATATCATTGTCGCGGACGACGATTTTGTCTCCCTGCGCGACGACGGCATTCTGGAGGCTCCGTATGAACTTTAAGCTGCACTCCCAATTTAAGCCCACCGGCGACCAGCCGCAGGCCATCGAGAAGCTGACGAAGGGGCTTAACATGGGCCTGAGCGATCAGGTCCTGCTCGGCGTGACCGGCTCCGGCAAGACGTTCACCATGGCAAATATCATTGCCAACGTGAATAGGCCCACGCTGGTTCTCGCGCACAACAAGACGCTCGCCGCGCAGCTGTGCTCGGAATTCCGCGAGTTTTTCCCGGAAAACGCCGTGGAATATTTCATTTCCTATTACGACTATTACCAGCCTGAGGCGTACATCGCCCAGACGGACACCTACATTGAAAAGGATTCCGCCATCAACGACGAGATCGAGCGTCTGCGCCACAGCGCGACGAGCGCGCTGTCCGAGCGCCGGGACGTGATCGTCGTCTCATCCGTGTCCTGCATCTACGGTCTGGGCGACCCGATTGACTATAAAAACATGGTCATTTCGCTCCGTCCCGGCATGGAATACGACCGGGACGCGCTCATGCGCAAGCTGACCGAGATCCGCTACGAGCGCAACGACCTCAACTTTGTCCGAAACGCCTACCGTGTGCGCGGCGATACGCTGGAGGTCTACCCCGCCTACTGGGCGGGGCGCGCCATCCGCATTGAGTTCTTCGGCGATGAAATTGACCGCATCTCCGAGGTCAACGCCGTCACCGGCGTACCGGAGCGCATTTTGAACCACGTCGCCATCTACCCCGCGTCGCATTACGTCGCGTCGAGAGAAAAAATGGCCCGCGCCATGAAGGACATCGAGGCCGAAATGTGGGAACAGGTACGCTTTTTCGAGGAGCACGACAAGCTGCTCGAGGCGCAGCGCATCCGTCAGCGGACGCAGTATGATCTGGAAATGCTGCAGGAGATCGGCTTCTGCTCCGGCATTGAGAATTACTCCCGCGTCATAGCCGGCCGCGCCCCCGGCACCCCGCCGACGACGCTGCTGGACTATTTCCCCGACGACTTCATCCTCTTTGTCGACGAGAGCCACGTCACGCTGCCGCAGGTGCGCGCGATGTACAACGGCGACCATGCACGCAAGAAAAGCCTTGTCGACTACGGCTTCCGCCTGCCGTCGGCCTATGATAACCGGCCGCTCACCTTTGACGAATTCCTCACGCGCATTCACCAGCGCGTATACGTGTCGGCGACCCCCGGACCGTGGGAGCGCGAACGCGCAGG
>CADBOK010000173.1 GCA_902796245.1 Oscillospiraceae bacterium
CACAGCGGTTTGCACCGCTGTGATTGTTCTTGTATTCTATCCCGTTATGTGATAATATGGATTTAAATGTATCATCGAAATCGGAATTTGGAGAGATGTACGATGAAAATCAGCATTGCGGATTATGAAGATTACCTATTTGATCATTATAAGAGCCATGGTATTGATACCAGCTTGTTTATGAAATTAGTTGAAGAAGTAGGTGAAGTTGCAGAAGTTCTAAATAAACGGGACGGGAGAAAGGCTTCTGTTAACGAAGATTTGAAATCTCAATTAGCCAATGAATTGGTGGATGTTATTCATTACGCTTTTGCGATTGCATCATTAAACCAAATCAACTTGAATGATGTTATTCTGGAGAAAGATAAAAAGGCCTCAATAAAATATCATCACGAAAGAAACCTTGAGCAGTTTATGTCCGAACGATAAAATCCAGTTTGTCGAACAGACGCAAGTGCGCACTTCTATACACCTTTCGGCGTAGTGCGTGGAGTGCAGCACTTGGCTCTCCCTTTGGGAGAGCTGGCGGCGAAGCCGCCTGAGAGGGTAAAAATATGACCATACCAAAAGATAACAGCCAACTGGAAAACGCCAGGCGGCTTCGCAGAGAAATGACTCCCCATGAGCGCAAGCTCTGGTATCTTTTTCTCCGCAAATATCCGGTAAAAATTTACAAACAGCGAATCATTGGCAAATTCATTGTGGACTTTTACTGTGCTTCTGCAAAGCTGGTTATTGAAGTAGATGGCTCCCAGCATTATGAGCCTCAGGGGATGGCGTATGATGTAGAACGCTCCGCATTTTTATCCGCTCTGGGCTTGGATGTTTTGCGATTTTCCAACCGTGATATTGACAGAGATTTTCGTGGTGTGTGCGAACAAATTGATCTTACCATTCAATACAGGCAGGAAAGCCCTCTCAGTCACCTTCGGTGACAGCTCTCCCAGAGGGAGAGCCAAGGCATCTGCCTGCAACTGCGCCATAGGTCACAATAGCATAAGAAACGGAGCGCATCTGTACCGATACGCTCCGTTAACTGTCTTACGAACACCCCGCGAATAAAGGGGAGCCTTTTTATATCGGCGCGCCATAAAAGGCAAGCGCCGGAAGGAGCTTGGAGTGCCCTTCCGGCGCTTTTTAGGGGTTGTTTACTGCGCTTGACGCGCGGCAAAGCGTTGGAGCATCAGGGCGGTCTGGGCGCGGGTCGCGCCGGACTTCGGCAGAAGTCTGCCGTTCGAGCCGGTCACGATCCCCTGCTCGACTGCCCACGCCATAGCCTCCGCCGCATAGGCGGAGACCTCGCCCGCGTCTGCAAAGCCGCTCAGACTGCCGGACGGCTGCGGGGAGCCTGCATAGCGCCAGAGGATGACCGCGAGCTGCTCGCGGGTGATGGCCGCGTCCAGAGAGAAGACGCCCTCCGCCGTGCCGGAGACGATGCCGCTGAACGCAGCCCAGGCGACCGCCTTTTCATACCAGCCGCCGGGCAGAACGTCCGTAAAGCCGGAGATCCCATGCCGGGGCTCGCCCTCCATGCGCCACAGGACTGTGACGAGCATGGCGCGGCTGAGGCCCTGTTCCGGCGCGAAGCGCTTGCCGGACACGCCGGAGAACCAGCCGTTTTCCCACGCCCAGCGGATCGCGTCCGCTGCGTAGTGGCTCTTCGGCACATCGGTGAACGGCAGCAGCTTTCCGGTCTGGTTCTGGCCGGTGAGGCCCGCCAGGATGCCGGTGATGTCGTCCGGCTCTTCGGACGGCGCGGAGGCGTCCTCGTCCGCGATCTGGTATTTCTCCGCGTCCGCACCGGTCAACGTCAGCGTTCCGTCCGCGGAAACGCTCGCAAAGACCTCGTCGCCGAGCAGCAGATTGCCGAGTCTGGCCGTCCAGCCGCCGCCCGCATAGTTCCATTCGACCGTGACGGTGCGCGGGACGACCGACCAGGTGCCGTTCTCCACGTGCGCGTCATAGTTGGGGAATTCCGTGCGCGGATCTTCGATCGTGCCGCTGCCGTTGCCGGAGCGCAGCTCGATCGTACCGGAGCCCGGATGCGCCGTGGAGCGGAGCTTGCCGTTTTCCCGGTGCAGGACGCCGCTGTAGCGGTTTTCCACGATCAGCCCCAGCATGCCGGGACTCAGCATGCGCAGCAGCACCCGGATGCTCCGCTCTTCGGGCGGCAGCACCGCGCTTGCGCGGACGGCGTTTTCCAGAAGATTGCCGAGCATCATGCACAGCTCCGCCTCCGGCATGGGAAGCCTCTGCGGCAGCTCGAGCTTCCAGTCAATAGGAATCTCTTCGCGCCGGGCCGCCGCGTCGTAATAGCCCGCGATGGCATCGACGGCGGCGTTGGCGCACAGGACGGGCCGCTCGTCCGAGAGCTCGACGGCGTAGCTTTTCAGATACGCCTGCAGCTCGTCCAGACGGCCCGCCTCGCTCAGCCCCGCGATCACGCGCAGGTGCTGTCGGAAATCGTGACGAAGCGTCCGCGTCTTTTCCATGTAGGCGCGCAGCTCCTCATACCGGCGCGACTCGACGGTCAGAACGTGGTTTTCCTCCGTCAGGCGCAGATTCCGGGCCGATTCGCGGCCGATGCAGTAAAACAGGTACAAAAACAGAAAATAGACGCCGAGCGGCAGCAGGCCGGTCAGAACAGAAAGCTGCTGGACGCGGCCCGTGAGCAGGATCTGCGGATGGCGCGGCATGGAGATGAGATACGCACCCGTATAGCCCGCCGGGAGCAGCCAGATCGCGCGCCAGATGCGCTCGGCCTCGTATTCCCGCAGCAGCCAGCGCATCCAGCCGGACGCCGTCAGCGCATAGAGCGCGCACACCAGCGCCGCGAGGCCGAGCGCGATGAGCGATGTGGACGGCAGGCAGACGGGCGCTTCGTTCGCGCTCTCCGCGCGGGCGTTCAGCAGAACGCTCAGCACGCCGCAGACCGCAAGCAGAAATATGCCGGTAAAAAACGGAAAGGCCGCCCGCCAGACGTTGAGCGTGCCGCGCAGCGCGCGGATATAGAGCGTGAACGCAAGCGCCGCCAGCGGCAGCAGGAGCAGGTTGCTGTCCACGCGGAAGTGCGCGCAGACCGCCGCAGCGCCGAGCGTCCCGAGCGTCAGGAAGCAGGCCGCGGCCAGCGCCGTCCGTCCCGGTCTTGAAAAAAACTCCCACACCGGGACAAGGCAGACGAACGCCGCCGGGAAGAGCGCGGCAAGATCCAGCGCGTACCGCCAGAACAGCTTCCAGTCCATAAAACTCTCCTTTTCGCTACAGCTCCCGCCGCATGTGGCGGAACTGATATTGGGTAAACGCGGCGAACAGCCGTCCCTTGTCCTTCTGCCGCACAGGGAAGGACATGCCGTTCAGCATCTGGATGGCGTCCGACTCAAACCGGAGCACCTTATCCATATTGACGACGACGCCCCGGTTGCACAGCAGAAGGCGCGGGTCGGCGCACAGGCTCTGCTGGATGGGCGCGAACGTCGCGGTCGCGCGGTATTCGCCCTCGCCGGTGCGGACGCTGACGTAGTGGTTCTGCGCGAGCGCGTATTCGATCCGGCCGAACGGGACGAGAATGATCTGACGCGCGACACGCAGCTCCAGCTCCGGCTCCGGGCGGCCGAGGACAGCCAGCAGATCGTCCAGCAGCGCGTGGACGCGGCGTTCGTCATAAGGCTTGCGCAGATAGTCGAACGGATGCAGCGGCAGCGCGTCCCAGACGGCCTCTTCGGACGAGGTCACAAAACGATGGGCAGCTTTGCGCTCTGCCCGCGCAGACGGCGGGCCGTCTCGATGCCGCTGAGGCCGGGCATGCAGATATCGAGAAACACCGCGTCGAAGCGCTGCGTCTGCGCGGCACGCAGGAATGCGCCGCCGTCCGGAAACTGCGTACACTGCAGCTGGCAGGTATGCTCCGCCGCAGCCAGAAGCCGCCGCGTCAGCGTTTCGACGTCCAGTCTGATATCCTCCACGATCGCACAGCGCAGAAGCATAGTTCTCCCTCTTTCTGTTCAGTATATCATGCCATTCCCGCCGCCGGGCAGCGATTCACGCAGAAAACCGCCCATCCGCGCGGGTCTTTGCCGCTATTCTATCATAAAACATCAAAAAAGGAAACGCGCCCGGAGGGATTTCCCTCCGGGCGTTCTTTCCTGCAAATTTCGGAGCCTGCTCAGCCGAGTTTGCGCACCTTCTTATGCGAACGGATTCTCCGTGGGGTACGGCAGGCTCTTGGGCTGGTTGTAGGCGATGTCGGCGACGCCGAGGAACTTGAAGACCTCGAACAGGAGCTTGCCGTAGTGGCCGAAGGCAACCGCACCGTGGTGCGGGTAGCGCTTCTGGACGAGCACATGACGGTAGAAGCGGCCCATCTCCGGGATGGCGAAGATGCCGATGCCGCCGAAGGAACCGGTCTTCACGGGCAGAATTTCGCCCTCGGCGATGTAGCTGCGGAGATTGCCGTCGGAATCGCACTGGAGGCGATAGAACGTAATATCGCTTGCCGCAATATCTGCCTCAAGTGTGCCGCGGGTGAAGTCGGGCTCGGAGCCTGCCGGTTCGAGCAGACGGTGCTGGATGAGCTGATACTTGACCGCACGGTCGGCGCAGAGCTTGCAGGACGGCGTATTGCCGCAGTGGAAGCCCATGAAGGTGTCCGTCAGCGTGTAATCGAACTTGCCCTTGATTTCAGTTTCGAACAGGCTCGCCGGGACGGAATTGTTGATGTCGAGCAGCGTGACCGCGTCGTGCGAAATGCACGCGCCGATGTACTCCGACAGTGCGCCGTAGATATCCACCTCACAGGCCACGGGGATGCCGTGGGAAGCCAGGCGGGAGTTCACATAGCACGGCTCGAAGCCAAACTGCTCCGGGAACGCCGGCCAGCACTTGTCGGCAAAGGCGACATATTTGCGCGCGCCCTTGTGGCCCTCTGCCCAGTCGAGCAGAGTCAGCTCAAACTGCGCCATGCGCTCGAGCATATCGGCGTAGTACCTGCCCTCGCCCATTTCCTTCTTCATATCCTCGCAGACGGCAGGGATGCGCGCGTCGCCCGCATGGGCCTTGTAGGAGACGAGCAGATCCAGCTCGGAGTTCTCTTCGATCTCCACGCCGAGCTCGTAGAGGCCCTTGATGGGCGCGTTGCAGGCAAAGAAGTCCTGCGGACGCGGGCCGAAGGTGATGATCTTCAGATTCTTCACGCCGATAACGGCACGGGCAATGGGAATGAAGTCCGCGATCATCTTTGCAATGTCTTCGGCGGTGCCGACCGGGTATTCGGGGATGTAGCCCTTCAGATGGCGCATGCCGAGGTTATACGAACAGTTCAGCATGCCGCAGTAGGCGTCGCCGCGGCCGTTGATGAGATCGCCGTCGCCCTCGGCGGCTGCGACAAACATGCACGGGCCGTCAAAATACTTGGCGATGAGGGTCTCCGGGGTCTCTGGGCCGAAGTTGCCGAGGAAGACGACGAGGGCATTGCACTCCGCCGCTTTGACGTCAGCGACAGCCTTGAGCATGTCATTTTCGTTCTCGACGGTGACGGGACATTCGTACACGCCGCCTGCGCAGGCCTTGGCGATGTTCGCGCGGCGCATTTCGGAAAGCGGGCGCGGGAAGCAGTCGCGGGAGACAGCGATGAGGCCGAGCTTGACATTGGGGATGTTTTCAAACATGATACATTTCCTCCTTAGTTTTCGGTAATATTGATATTTTTGCCGGTCAGACCGATGTGCGCGCCGGTTTTTGCCTCGCTGGAGTCCGGATGGGCCAGCAGCCACTTATTGCGGGCAGTCATCCAGGTGTCCTCGTCACTCTGCGGCTCGAAGACGGGCTTTTCCGTATTCGTGCCCTTCGGCAGGACGACGGCGACGCGGAAACCGGTCTTCTCCGTCTGGCAGGGCGCATAATGGAGCGTCGTGCCGTAGACCTCGACAGCAGCGCCTGCCGGAACGCGGAAAGCCTTGACCTTTGCGGTGTCGAGCTTGCCGTCCTCGATCTCGTCTTCCTTTGCAAGCAGGAG
>CADBOK010000174.1 GCA_902796245.1 Oscillospiraceae bacterium
AACCGGTTGTCCTTCGTGATGACCACGCCGCCGATGATATTCTTGACCGGCAGCCACTCCTGAATGCTGTCACGATAGGTCGCGCCGCCGTGACTGGATGGCGCGGCTGTGCCGAAAATGGCGTCCCTCATGCTCATAGACGCACCTCCCCACGGTAAAAGATCATGCGCCTGTGCCTATGCCACTGCATCCACGCCTTGAGCCACCGGCTCAGGCTGTCGCCGCCGATGCCAATGAGCGCAAAACCGCCCACGGGAACGAGGATCGTCATCGTGACGATGATCTTTGGCATAAGCGTCAGCGGCAGCAGCGCCAGGCACAAAAACAAAATGGGAATGCACAGCAGCACGGTTTCGACCGCATTGCGGATCTCAAACACGCCGAACAGCTTGCCCGCGTCCGTAAAATTTACGGGGATATGATAGGTTTCATAGCTCATATTCGTATTCTCCCACGCGCTCCATCAGACTGTTTTTGCAAGCAATATATTCTTGATGCAGCGTATCAAGTTTTTCTCCGCGCTGGGCGATGATTGCTTCAAAGCCGCTTTGGATTTTCTGTACAGTCTCCGCCGACGGTTTGTTTTCGCTCAGCTCCAGCTCGCTGATCCGCTGCGCGGATACGCCGCAGGCCCGGCCAAGCTCTACCATGCTGACATGGTGCCGCAGGCGGAGAATGCGGAATTTTCTGACCTTCATAGGCCCTCCTTTATTCGTCATATTGTATGTACGGGATCTTGCACCAGCCCTGCCAGCCGCGGCCTTCGACCTTTGTGCGCACCACGCCGTACTGCGTGCCCATCGCTTCAATGGCATAGCCGTTCCCGACATAGACGCCCCAGTGTCCCTGCTTCCAAAGACCAAGTCCAACGATATCGGGCATCGTGTCCATACCGCCGTACTCGGTGCCGTTTTCCTTGGCAGACGCATACATCCGGTCGGCATTGTAGTCCGGCATCCCGTTTGTGTTGTAGTCAATGGTCAGCGTATCAGGGTTCAGCCATCCATAACCTTTCAGCAAGCCAACACAGTCTGTTGTGCGCCTGCCGAGCCAGTGTTCGCGGATAAATGCTTCCGACACGCCGATGTCCGGATACTGCTCCAGCTTGTATTGGAGCATGGATTCCGTCAGAACGGTTCCAAACGTCCCCCACACATACCCCCAACCGTGTTCCCACGCCTGTATCGCATAGGCGGCGAGATCATGGTTGTTTTTTGTGCGCGGATTTGTAAAGCCGGAGATGTCGATGGTATTGTCGGCGCTGCCGCCGCTCTCCGCGCCGCCTCCGCCACCACTGCCGCCAGGGGAGGATTCTGCCGGGCCGGTATAGCCGGTATCGCCCGCGTAATTTGGCTTGTATGCTTCAAATTTATCTTTGTATTTACCCAGCGCGTCGCTCTCATAGATCGTCTCAAACAGTGCGCCTGCCCACGTTTTGGCGTCCTCGTCAAACTCCAGATCATCCATGAGCTTGTCTTTATCGAGCGGCTGGAAGATAATACGGAGGACAGTCTGGCTGCCGGAGGATTCCAGCCGCGTCGTATGCTTGAGATTGGAGATCAGAAGCGATTGAACCTCCTCCGGCTTCATTTCAGATAAGTCCTGTTTGTGCGCGACGGAGTTGATGGCGATGTACCAGCAAAGATCTTCTTCATCGAACTTGCTGGATACCCGAATTTCGTCAATTGTGACGCCCTGATTCTCATACGCGGCAGCTTCACCGGTGATAATGGCGTCCTGCTGCGTTTTCTCGAAGTCTTCCAGAGACAGATACGCGCCGCCGATGGAAAGTGCCTGCTCCCGCATGGTGATCTGCGGGTCCTTTTCGGACGTTTCGTAACCGAAAAACATATTCGGCATGGCAGAGATCACGAACATTGGGATCACGATGATGGCAATGAGAACGCCGACGGCAAACTTGATGATCGTTGGCAAAAGCTCTTTCGCAGCGGCAGCCGCCGCGCCGTGAAGCCCTCCTGCGATTGCTGCCCGCACGATGTTGACAGCTGCCTTGACCACGCGCGCCGCATTCGCCATGACCTCCGCAGCGGAGCGGCGGTTCCGGTCATTCATC
>CADBOK010000175.1 GCA_902796245.1 Oscillospiraceae bacterium
CATCTGGGGTCTGATCCCCGGCTTCTTCAAGGCCAAGTGGAACACGAACGAGACGCTGTTCACGCTGATGATGAACTACATCGCCATTCAGCTCACGTCGTTTGCCGTCTCCAAGTGGGAGAACCCCCCGGGATCGAACTCCATCGGTACCATCAACTCCAAGGGCGATGTCAAGTACATCGGCTGGATCGGCAACATGTTCTCCGACGGCTACAACAAGGACTTCATGTGGACAGTCGTCATTGTTCTGGTTCTCGCGGCGCTTGTGTACCTCTATCTGAAATACACGAAGCACGGCTATGAGATCGCCGTTGTCGGCGACTCGGAGAATACCGCGCGCTACGCCGGTATCCGCGTCCCGCGCATCTATGTGCGCACCATGGCCCTGTCCGGCGCGCTGTGCGGCTTTGCCGGCTTCCTCGCCGTCTCCGCCGTCAGCCATACGCTCTCGACCTCGACGGCCGGCGGCCGCGGCTTCACCGCGATCATCGTCGCGTGGCTCGCAAAAATGAACCCGTTCGTCATGATCCTGATCTCGGCGCTGCTGTCGTTCCTCAACAAGGGCGCGGTGCAGATCGCTTCCGACTTCGGTCTGAACGAATACGTCTCGCAGATCATCTCCGGCGTCATTCTGTTCTTCATCCTCGGCAGCGAGTTCTTCATCAACTATCAGGTCAAGTCCGGCGCGAAGCACAAGTAAGGAGGAGCTGAATATGTTAGATTTTTTGCTGAAATTCCCTGACCTTCTGCACTCTGCCATCGTGTTCGGCACGGTTATCATGTTCGGCGCGCTCGGCGAGATCATCACGGAGAAATCCGGCAACCTCAACCTCGGCGTTCCCGGCATCATGTACTTCGGCGGCATTGCCGGTCTGACGTCCACGTTCATGTATGAAAACGTCTACTGCGTCAACGCAGGGATCGAACCGAACGCGGCGCTGTGCGTCGTCATGTGCCTTGTCGCGTCGTTCCTCGCCTCCGCGCTGGGCGGCCTCATCTACAGCTTCCTGACCATTTCGCTGCGCACGAACCAGAACGTCACGGGCCTGACTCTGACGATCCTCGGCTCCGGCGTGGGCAACTTCTTCGGCGGCAGCCTCAACAAGCTCGCCGGCGGCGTCGGTCAGGTCTCCGTGGCCGTGACCTCGCAGGCATTCCGCAATTATTCGTATTCCCTCGTCAATTTCTTTGACGGCTTTACCGGCAAGCTCCGTCTGGGAACGCTCCTGTTCTCCTACGGCTTCCTGACCTACGTGGCGATTATCCTTGCCGTTGCGATCTGGTTCTTCCTGTCGAAGACCCGCACGGGCCTGAGCCTGCGCGCCATCGGCGAAAACACCGCCACGGCGGACGCCGCCGGCATCAACGTCACCAAGTACAAGTACCTCGCCACCTGCATCGGCGCGGGTATCTCCGGCCTCGGCGGCACGTACTACGTCATGAACTACATCAAGGGCACCTGGGAAAACCAGGGCACGATCGAGGCCCTCGGCTGGCTGGCCGTTGCGCTGGTCATCTTCGCAACGTGGAAATCCCTGCGCGCGATCTGGGGCTCGTATCTGTTCGGCGTTCTGTACTGGGCCTATAACTACATCCCCGGCCTGTCCAGAAGCACGCTGGAGCTGTTCAAGATGCTCCCGTACGTGGTCACGATTCTCGTTCTGCTCATGGTCTCCATGCGCAAGAAGAAGGAGGATCAGCCGCCTCAGTCCCTCGGTATCCCGTATTTCCGCGAGGAGCGGTAACCGCACACAACACAAAACGCGCTCTGCGAGGCTTTCGCAGAGCGCGTTTTTAATGGGGCAGAAGCGGTGTTCATGAAGCAGCACACAAAATATACGCTCGTTTTGCGGGGGCCGATATGGGCTGCCCGTGCAAAGCTTCGCGCCAGCGCCCCTGTCAGGGGAGCCTTTGAGGTTCAGCACCACGTCAGCGGCACCACGTCAGCGTAAACACGATGAGCGTCACGCAGACGGCGCAGGCGACAGACTCGTAGGTATAGTCTTCGCCTTTGTGAATGCGATTGGCGGCACGGAAAGCAAAAATCGTGCCGATAAACGCGGCGGGGATGGACAGCCAAATCAGAATTGCTCCCATTATTCGTCCAACCGCCTTCCGCAGCTGGTGCAGAACACTGCGCCCGGCGTTTTGACGGCTGCTCCGCAGTGCGGGCAGCGCGGTTCAGCCGGCTGCGGCTGTTCCGGAGCCTCCTGTTCCGGCTCCGGCTGAGCGGGGGCTTCGGGCTCCTGTGCGGTCACAACGGGCTCGCCCTGCGGGGCGGGCTGCGTCTCGGGCTCGGAAGCCGGGGCCGGGATGACGGGCGGTACAGGCTGCGCGGGCGCGGACGGCTGTGGGGCTGCCGCGCGGCGGTTCTGGATCTCGACATAGAATGCCGCGTCCAGAATGAGGCTGAACATGGAGATCAGCGTACTGAGCACGGGGCTGGCCAGATACCGCAGAACACGGAACGGGCCGCCGATATACGGGATCAGCCCAAGCAGCGCCAGAACCAGCGTCACGCCGAAGCCGATCGCAAAGAGCAGCATATCCGCGCCGAACATCCTGCCCTTATAGCCCATCGTCTCCTGTTTGGAGATCTTGATGGCCTCGGTGGGCTTGACGTCCTCGCGTGTCATGAGAATGTAGGGCACAAAGGCGTATTCATACGCGCGGATGACGCCGAACACGATCCCGGCGATCGGGATGAGTGACCATAAAAAGATCCAGAGCTGCATCCACGCCATGCCGCCCAGCACACGCCAGATCCGATCCTTGCGGAACGCGGCGAACAGATACGCCGTCTTCGGCTCCAGCCCCGTGCGGTAGCTGTTGAGAAAAATCATCGCCAGCGACGCCGACAGCAGCAGATTCACGCAGAACGCGGCAGCCGGAACGGCGATAAAGCCGATGCAGGCCGCCAGATACAGAAATGCGCCCAGCAGCGCGATCCCCCAGAGCCGGAAGGGCTGCTTTTTCAGCGCGGAAAATGATTTTTTATAAATACCGGAAACCATAAAATCCTCCTTTTTCAGGCATTGTGCGTCTTTCCTTCTTCGATTCGATTATAATCGACCCCGGAAGAGTTTGTCAATCAAAAACCGGCGTCTGAATATTCAGACGCCGGTTTTTCGGAAAGGTTCCGCTATTCTGCCAAAAGGGCCTCTCCGGCCTTGTAGATATCGCCCGCGCCGACGGTCAGGATGATATCGCCCGGCTGGGCGATCCCGCGCAGATAGGCCGTCACGCCCTGTAAGCTCGGGCAGTAGACCGCGCCGGGGACCTCCGCCGCCAGATCCTGCGAGCTGATGCCGACGGTGTTCTGCTCACGCGCGGCGTAGATGTCGGCCAGAACCGCCTGATCGACTGTGCGCAGCTCGTCGACAAAGTCCTGGAACAGCGCCTTCGTGCGCGAATACGTGTGCGGCTGGAACGCGCAGATCACGCGCCGGTAGTGCATCAGACGGACTGCCTGCAAAAGCGCGTGGAGCTCGTTGGGATGGTGGGCATAGTCGTCATAGACATCCGCACCATGGAAGCTGCCCTTGTATTCCAGCCTGCGGCCCGCGCCGTGGAACCGCGCAAGCGCGGCGGCCGCAGTCTCGCCGGAAATGCCGAATTTCCACGCCACCGCGCACGCGGCCAGCGCGTTCATCGCGTTGTGGCGGCCAATGACGCCCAGACGCAGATGCGCATACAGCTGCCCGCCGCAAAGCACGTCAAATTCGCTGAAATCCTCCGAGAAGTTTTTGCCGTACACGTTGTTTTGCTCACCGAAGCCGAACGACAGATACGGCATCCCGGCCAGCGTGTCGCGGGTGTTTTTGTCGTCGCCGTTTGCAACGATCAGACCGTCCGCCGGGACGAGGGCGGCAAACCGGCGGAACGACTGCTCCACGTCCTGAAGATCCCTGAAAAAGTCCAGATGGTCGGCATCCACGTCGAGAATGACCGCGGCGGTCGGGAAGAAATTCAGGAAGGAATTACAGTATTCGCAGCTTTCGAGAATGATCGTGTCGCCCTTGCCGACGCGGTGTCCCGCGCCGAGCAGCGGCAGAAAGCCGCCGATCATGATCGTGGGGTCGCGGTCGGCCTGCATGAAGATGTGCGTGAGCATCGAGGTCGTCGTGGTCTTGCCGTGGGTACCGGCGACGCAGATGGCGTTTTTGTACGCCTGCATGATATAGCCCCAGGCCTGCGCGCGCTCGAAAATGGGGATGCCCTTGGCGCGGGCGGCGGCGATCTCGGGGTTGTCGTTATGCGCGGCAGCCGTGCGGATGAGGCAGTCGGCGCCCTCGATATTCTCGGCCCGGTGGCCGATGGAGACCTGAATGCCCTTGGAAATCAGCTCGTCCGTCGAAACGGAGGCGTTCATGTCGGAGCCGGAGATCTCCATCCCCATGCGCCGCAGAACAAGGCCCAGCGGCCGCATCGACACGCCGCCGATGCCGACCAGATGGCAGCGCTTGCCGGGGGTCAGGTATTGCTCAATATGTTGACAGGAAGGATATTCCATGCGAGGCTCCTCCGAAAAATTTGGATTGCGCACGCGCGGGACAGCGCGTATAATGAAAACTGACAGCATTATATTATATACGGTAGACGGCAATAAAACAAGAAGAATTTCGAATTTCAGCCCAGAAAACGGAGGGAATGCGCCATGCGGCCGGACGAGATCATCAAAACGCTGGAGCGGGCCGGGTTCGAGGCCCGGTATGTCGGCGGCTGCGTGCGCGACACGCTGCTGCGCCGCCCCATTCACGACTGGGACATCGCCTCGCAGGCGCTGCCGGAGGATGTGATGCGCCTGTTTCCGCACTGTGTCCCCACCGGCATCCGGCACGGCACCGTAACCGTTCTTCTGAACGGCGTCAGTGCCGAGGTCACGACCTACCGCTGCGACGGCGCATATCACGACGGCCGCCACCCCGACGGGGTGCGCTTCGTGCGCAGTCTCGCAGACGATCTTGCCCGCCGCGATTTTACGATCAACGCCATGGCGATGGACGAGGCCGGAGCGGTCACCGATCTCTTTGGAGGCCAGGACGATCTTGCCCGCCGCGTGCTCCGCTGCGTCGGCAACCCGGAAACGCGCTTCCGCGAGGATGCGCTGCGCATGCTGCGCGCATACCGCTTTGCCGCGCAGCTCGGCTTTTCGCTGGACGCGCGGACGCAGGCGGCGCTCCGCCGCTGTGCGCCGCTGTGCGCGGCGCTCTCCCGGGAGCGCGTGCGGGAGGAGGCGGAAAAGGCGCTGTTGTCAGACCGGCCCGAGTACTTTGGCCGCATGCTGTCCGAGGGGCTTCTGGAAGCCTGCATGCGGACAGAAGACGCCGATTTTTCCGGGCTTTCCGTCCTGCCCAAAACGCCGGAAGCCCGGTGGACAGCCGCGAAGCTGCGCTGCCCGGCGCTCGACCCGGCGGCGTTCCGCCTGCCTGCGAAGCTCTGCCGTTTGGTTGACCTCACGGCGCAGACGTGGCAGGAGGGCCGCACAGAGGCAGACTGGAAGCGCCTGATCGCGGCGTACGGCTGGGAAACGGCGCAGCTGCAGGCAGGCATGCAGCGCACCGACGCCGTCCGGCAGATCGCGGCGCGCGGCGACTGCGTCACGCTGCGCCAACTTGCCGTCACCGGTGCGGATTTCCCCGCGCTCCGCAGCAAAGACGTGGGCCGGATGCTGCATCTGCTGCTAGTTTATGTGATGGACCACCCCGATCAGAACACCAAAGCGCAGCTCCTCGCCGCCGCACCGGCGCTCTGGCAGAAAGAAAACAAAATCCAAGGTTGACTTTTGCCCACTCCATCTGCTATAATAGTCCAGCAATGGAGGCTTAGCTCAGCTGGTTAGAGCGCTTGCTTCACACGCAAGAGGTCGACGGTTCGAGTC
>CADBOK010000176.1 GCA_902796245.1 Oscillospiraceae bacterium
GCTCATTTCCGCCGGCAGGATCGCAATGCTGTCAACGGACAGCAGCTTTGAGTTGAACGCGCCGCCGCGGCAGTAGTTGCCGGTGGAGGGCCATACGGCGTGATGATAGGTGGCGTCGAACTGGCCGGTCACGAGACGCGGGGCCAGGCAGCCGAAGGAAGCGCCGACCTTATGGCAGCCGGTCGGGAACCACTTGCCGGACATGGCGAGGATGCGGCACGGAACGCCGGAAACGGAGGACGGGATCTCAACATAGTTCGGGGTCTTCTGGTACAGGCCGCCGGTCTCCTTGGCCTCGTTGTGCCAGCTGATGCGGAACAGGTTGACGGGGTCAACGTCCCACAGGCCGGTGTGCGTCAGCTTTTCCTTGATCTTCTCGGGGATCAGGTCGGGGTTCTGCATCTGGGCGATGGTCGGGATGATGATGTTGTTTTCCTTGGCCTTCTGGATGTTGTGGGCCAGGCCTTCGCGATTGATGGTCAGATCGATCTTGCTCATTGTTCGTTTGTTCCTCCTGTTTTACTGTTGTCTAAGTATGAATAGAGCGTGTACTTGGAGATGCCGAAATGCTTGGCGATCTTATCGCCGGATTTAGTGATCAGAAGTGCGCCGGAATTACTGAGATAGCGGATGGCCTTGACCTTGTCGTCCTTGGTCATGAGCGCGACGGGCTTTCCGACAAGCTCGTCCGCCTGCCGGATGAGGTCGTCCAGCAGATCGGCCACGTTGAGCGTGATGCGCTCCGGCTCGCGGCTGGCGTGCTGGTCGGCAGAAATAAAGTCGTGCAGAGAGTTTTCAAACAGCTGCATCATGGAAATGTCGTAGTTGATTCCGAGAATCCCCGTGACCTTTCCGTTTTCGTCCCGGATGTATACAGACGAGGATTTCAGGATCTTCCCGTCCTTTGTGCGCGTCAGATAGCCGAGCTGATCCTCTGCGTTATCGTCCTCATGGCCCAGCTGCTCCAGCACCACGTGCGACGGCCCGTCGCCGACCTTGCGGCCGGTCACATGACCGTTTTCGATCGCCACGATCGAGGAATAGGTGCTCTTGCCGGAGAGCTCATGGAGCACGACCTCGCAGTTGCTGCCGAACTGCGCCGCAATCGCCTTTGCGATCTGCTCAAGCAGTTCCAGTAATTTCGCGTCCAATCTGCTATCACCTCCAAATTTAATACCCGAATGATGTCTGAACCTATCATACCAGTATCAGAAGCAGATTGCAAGGAATTTTCAAAAATATTTTTAGGCTAACAAAAATTTTGTTGCTGTTTTCGCGAAATCGCGCGCCTCACCGCGTCAGCTGCGTGAGAATGGATTCGAAGCCCTTGCAGGACTTGAGCAGCTGGTCGATCTCGATGTACTCGTCGCGCACATGCGCAAGGCTTTCGAGCGACGGGCCGTAGCCGATCGTCGGGATGCCCGCCTCGCCGCAGAAGCTGCTGCCGTTGGTGCAGAATGAGAAGTGCGACAGCGGGGCCTCGATGCCCGCGTCTTTCAGTCCCTTCAGCGCAGCCTGCACCAGATCGCTGTCCTCTTCTGTGACCCAGGCCGGGAAATAGCGCTTGGCGCGGATGGTGTCGCCCGTCCAGCATTTCTCCTCGCCCTCGGCCAGATAGCACCGGGCCTTGAGACCGGGGTGCGTTTCCTGCGCGCGGGCAATGGCGTCGTTGATCTGCCCGAGAATGACGGCCTCGTCCTCGCCGACGAGCGTCCGGCGGTCAAACGTCGCGCGGCACAGGGACGGCACGACCGACGCGCCGGGATATGGCTGGGAGATAATATCCGTGAGCTCCAGAATGCCCTTGCCGAGCAGCGGATGCTCGTTCGGGACGATTTTGCGGATCTCGTCGATGACGGCCGTCATGGCATAGACGGCGTTGACACCCTTTTCCGGGTTGGAGGAATGGCAGCTGACGCCCTCCGTCTCCACGACGACCTCCGCCCGGCCGCGCTGGCCGCGTTTGACGGTCGTGCTTGTGGCCTCGCCGATGATGACGAGATCGGGCTTTGCCAGCCGCGTAATTTCACGGGAGGACACGCCCTCGAACCGCTCCTCATGCACCGTACACGACACGCAGACGCGGCCGGCGAAGTCCTTTCCGGTCTTCTCGGCAAAGCGCGCTGCGGCGGTAATCATGGCGCAGTCGCTGCCCTTCATGTCGGACGCGCCGCGGCCGTAAATTTTCCCGTCCACGATCTCGCCGCCGAACGGGTCATGCTCCCACTGCGGCGCGTCGATGACGTCGACGGTGTCGATGTGGCCGTCCATCAGGATGGTCTTGCCGGGCCGCTTGCCGTTGATGGTGCCGAGAACACTGCCGAAGCGGTCGATGATGACCTCGTCGAAGCCGTATTCCTCCATTTTGCGCTTCATCAGTTCCGCTACGCGCTGTTCACGGCCGGAGTAGCTGGGCATGCGCAGCGCTTCCTGACAAAATGCGATCAGCTGTTCGTTTGTATAAGTATCCATGCGGTAAAAATCCTTTCTTCCTCGATTTCTGTTTGAAGCATAGGGCAGCCCCGCACCGTTGTCAAGCGGCCTGCGCAAATTCTATGTTTTACAGAAAATCCGCCGTCTATTTTGGTCAAAACAGCGAAAGCGCCCCGCGCCATGCGGCGCGGGGCGCTTGAGACTGTCAAAAAAACGATGGAAAGCAGTTGGATGATAGAGCAGCAGGGGAAGAGTGAAGGGGGCAAAGAGCCCCCTTCGCGTTCAATCAACCAGA
>CADBOK010000177.1 GCA_902796245.1 Oscillospiraceae bacterium
CATCTTCAGTGTGATCTGGCTCTTCTTGCGGGCGGCAGCATTCTTATGAAGAATACCCTTGCCGGCAGCCTTGTCGATGGACTGAACCGCAGCCTGGTAAGCGCTATCGGCCTGCTCACGATTGCCTTCCGTGACGGCGGCTTCAAACTTCTTCAGGGTGGTCTTCAGGGCGGACTTGTCAGCCTTGTTGCGCTCGTTGTTGACCTTGGCAATCAGAACTCTCTTCTTTGCAGACTTAATGTTGGGCATAACTACACCTCCTCCAATAGCGTGAATATAGAAACAGATACCGTTTCATGCAGAAATACATTATAGCGGCACAGTCTGATAAAATCAATCTTTTTTTCGGATTTTTTCAAAAAAATTTTTCACATAACCTGCGCTTTCCGGGAAAAACTAGCCGCGAGGTGAGTCTATGCAGCCAAGAACGGATCTGGCGATGGAGGCGAAAGCGCTTTACGAGCGCTCCGCGCAGGAGCAGACGAAGCTCTCCGGCGTTGTCGCGCGCGAGCAGGAAAAGCACGGCGTGCGCATGACGGTCGTGAAAATTACGAGCGCCGAGGGCGAACAGGCGCTCGGCAAGCCGCGCGGGACGTATATCACAGCGGAGCTCGAGGCGCTCTCGCGCCGCGAGCCGGGCAGCTTTTCAACCGCCGTGCGCACGGTGGGCCGCGCGCTGCGCGAGCTGCTGGGGCCGTGTAAACAGGCGCTTGTCGTCGGGCTCGGCAACCGGGACATCACGCCCGACGCCATCGGCCCGGAGGCTGTGAAAAACCTGATCGTCACGCGCCATCTGCAGGAGGGGCCAGACGAGGCGCTGCCGGGCCTTATGCGCGTCGCAGCCTGCCAGCCGGGCGTATTGGGCCAGACGGGCATTGAGAGTCTCGAGCTTGTAAAATGCGCCATGCAGACCGCGCAGCCGGACGTGGTGATCGTCATCGATGCGCTGGCCGCGGCGGAGCCGGGACGCCTGTTCCGCACGGTCCAGCTCTCGGACAGCGGCATCGTGCCGGGCTCCGGCGTGGGCAACAGCCGGCAGGAATTTTCCCGGCGGACGCTGGGCGTGCCGGTCATCGCCGTGGGCGTGCCGACGGTCGTGGACGCAATCTCCCTGTTCCGGCAGGCGGAGCTGGAGCTCGACGTGCCGCGGGGCGTGCTGGTCACGATGCAGGATGTGGACGCGCGGGTACGCGAGATGGGCAGGCTCGTCGGCTACGGCTGCGATCTGGCGCTGCACCGCGGTCTGTCGCTGGGCGAAATTCCGACCTTTTTGTCGTAAAAGGTCGAAATATAGTTATGTAAACTATATTATGTCCCCGCCGGAACAAATCCCGGCAAACAAGCGGGTGTTGATAACAATGTGGAAATGTGGAAAAGCAATTGACAGTCAAAAGTTTTTCACACCGTCAACAGGGTTATCAACACCCGCATTTTGTGAACTTTTTTTGTCCAAACGCAGCGCCGCATAATTGAAAAATGCTTTTTACGTAGACGGGCCGGATGGGATTATCGTCAACTGCCCGTGGGCAAAATCCGCGAAAAAGTTCGGAATCTGCCCGGAAGTTTTCTGTATCAAATGGGAAAGCCGGGAAATACTGACGATATATCCGGAAACAGAAGATGGAGGTAGCAGATATGCAGGGAAAGGTCGAGATCTGCGGCGTCAACACATCGAAGCTGCAGACGCTTTCGAACGCGGAGATGATGCGCCTGATTGAGCGCTCGCAGCAGGGAGACATGGAGGCCCGCAGCCGTCTGGTGGAGGGAAATCTCAAGCTGGTTCTGTCCGTGGTGCAGCGGTTTCTGAGCCGGGGCGAAAACCCGGACGATCTGTTCCAGGTCGGCTGCATCGGGCTTCTGAAAGCCATCGCCAACTTCGACACGACGAAAAACGTCCGCTTTTCGACCTACGGCGTGCCGATGATCGCGGGCGAGCTGCGGCGGTATCTGCGCGATTACAGCCCCATCCGCGTCAGCCGGTCGCTGCGCGACACCGCCTACCGCGTTTTGCAGTGCAAGCAGCAGCTGACCGACCAGAACGGCCGCGAGCCGTCGATCGACGAGATCGCACAGGCGCTCGAGCTGCCGCCCGTGCAGATTACCGCCGCGCTCGACGCCATCACCGCGCCCGTCTCCCTCTACGAGCCGGTCTATTCCGAGGGCGGCGACGCGCTTACCGTCATGGATCAGGTGCGCGACCGGAAGAACACCGACGAGCAGTGGATTGAGTCCATCACGCTGCGCGAGGCCATTTCTCATCTCTCCGAGCGCGAAAAGCGCATTCTGGCCCTGCGCTTTGAGGCAGGGCGGACGCAGATGGAGGTCGCGGGCCAGATCGGCATCTCGCAGGCGCAGGTCTCGCGCCTCGAAAAAAGCGCCATCCGCTCGATCCGAAAGGCGATTTTGCCCTCATAACGGAGATCGCAGCCGCATATACTTCCTGCAAAGGGGGCTTGTGCGATGACGAACCGGTTTCAGGAGCTGCGGGACAAGGAAGTAATCCATGTGTGCGAGGGGGCGCGGCTGGGCTATGTGAACGATCTGGTGGTCGATATCTGCTGCGGGCGCGTGACGGCTCTGATTGTGCCGGGGCCGTGCCGGTTTCTGGGATTGTTCGGCCGGGAGGACGATTATGTGATCCCGTGGCCGTGCATCAAGCGCATCGGGGATGATCTGATTCTGGTCGACGGGCCGCTTTCCGAGTGGCGGACGCCGCGCAAAAAACGCAGTCTGTTCTGAATGGGCGGAAGGCTTGGCAGAAAGCGCAAAAAATGCAGGGGTTTTCGCGAAAAAACACTTGCATTTGGAGCGCTTTTCCGCTATAATGTCAAGGCGCTGTGCGAAAACGGCGACATTACCACACCACACACCGGGCGGTGGCGCTTTCTCGTGTCCTTCGGGATGGAAGCGGTCAGCCCTGTGGAGGTCAAAAACAAAAGGAGAACACACAATGGCAGTCGTATCCATGAAGCAGCTTCTCGAAGCTGGCGTCCACTTCGGTCATCAGACCCGTCGCTGGAACCCGAAGGTGGCCCCGTACATCTACACGGAGCGCAACGGCATCTACATCATTGACCTGCAGAAGACGGTCAAGAA
>CADBOK010000178.1 GCA_902796245.1 Oscillospiraceae bacterium
GAAGAATGTCCGTCCGATCATGGACTCCGCGCTCGTCGCCATGGCAATGATGCAGGGCCTGACCTCTGCCATCGTCAACCCGAACGACCTGCGCCTGATGGAGACGATCAAGTCCTGCGACATCTTCAAGAACAACGAACTGTACTCCGACTCCTATCTGGACGCCTGATTGTCTTTCCACGGTTCCCTGCTGCGAAACACCGGCAGGGAACCGGTGCATTTTCCCCTACAGCACAAATTTCAACAATTTTTGCAGGAGGTACTTATGAGCGTATTAACCGATCTCATCTATGGCGGCTCGCATGCCGTGGCTGGCCTGACCGAGGGTGCAGTCAACAGCGCCATTGAAAAATACGGCGCGGACCATCCCATTGCCTTCCCCGATACTGCGTATTTCTTCCCCACCATCTACGCAGCCACCGGCGTCAAGGTCAAAACGCTGGGCGATCTGCCCGCCTGCGTCGGCGTTCTCAAGAGCCTCATCACCGATCAGGAGGATCTGGGGCAGGCGCTCAATGCCGGTCTGGCCACCGCTGTCGGCGCTGAGATCATCGAGGGCCTCAAGTTCGCCGAGCCGAAGGAAGCCTATGAGCAGGCAACAGTTCCCGGCATCGGCTTCGTGCCCGATCCCATCATCCGTTCCCTCGGCGTTCCGCTGGTCACGGGCGATATCCCCGGTGTGGCTGTCGTTCTGGGCAAGGCAGAAAACGGCGAAGATGTCGCCAAGGTCGTCAAGGATTATCAGTCCAAGGGCATCATGACCTTTATGGTCGGCGACGTCATTGAGCAGTGCGCCGACGCAGGCGTCAAGATGGGCCTCGAGCTGCGCGTCATCCCGCTGGGCCATGACGTGACCGCTGTGATCCACGTCGTCACCGTCGCCATCCGTGCCGCGCTGATCTTCGGCAACGTGCAGCCGGGCGATCTGGCCGGACTTCTCAAGTACACCAAGGAGCGCGTTCCCGCGTTCGTCAATACCTTCGGCGCGATCGACAATGTCGTCGTTTCCGCGGGCGCAGGTGCCATCGCGCTGGGCTTCCCGGTCGTGGTCGATATCGACCTCGGCGAAAATCAGGTTCCGGGCGCGCTGGAATCCTGCACCGACCACAATGAGACGGTCAAAAAGTCTCTGGAGCTGCGCGGCATCAAGATCAAGTCCAAGGAGCTGCCTATCCCCGTCGCATTCGCAGCCGCGTTCGAAGGCGAGATCATCCGCAAGGCCGACATGAAGGTCGAGTTCTGGTCCGCCAAGAACACAACCTGTGAGCTCGTACTTGCCAAGGGTCTGGACGAGGTCGAGGATCACAAGCTGGTCATCGAAGGTCCGGACATTGACTCCGGTGAGCTCGAATACGCCCTTGCCACCTGCGTCTATGTCGCGGGCAAGAAGATGCAGGCCGATTTCGAGTCTGTTATCGAGCGTAAGATCCACGCCTGGTTCAACTACATGGAAGGCGTCATGCACACCGGCCAGCGCAACCAGTTCCGTATCCGTATCTCCAAGGACGCCTATGACAAGGGCCTGCGCCTGACGCACTTTGCCGAGGTTCTGTACCACATGATTACGGACGAATTCGACGCTGTTGTCGACAAGTGCGAGGTACACCTCATCACCGATCCGGTCAAGGCCACCGCGTTCCTGAACGACGTCGCCGTCCCGCGCTACAACATGCGTGACGACCGTCTGGCCTCCATGACCGACGAATCCGTCGACCGCTTCTTCACCTGCATCCTCTGTCAGTCCTTCGCCCCGGCGCACTGCTGCGTGGTCACGCCGGAACGTCTGGGCCTGTGCGGCGCTGTCTCCTGGCTCGACGCCAAGGCGACCTATGAGCTGAACCCGAACGGCCCGTCCCAGCCGATCATGAAGGAAGGCTGCCTCGACGAGCGCACGGGCCGCTACACCACAGTCAACGACGCAATCAAGGACGCGACCCACGGCGCGGTTGAGGAAGTCACGCTGTACTCCATCATGGAGGACCCGATGACCTCCTGCGGCTGCTTCGAGTGTATTTCCGGCATCGAGCCGATGTCCAACGGCTTCATCGTCGTCAACCGCGAGTACGCGGGCATGACCCCCGCCGGCATGACCTTCGGCGAGCTGGCCTCCTGCACCGGCGGCGGCGTACAGACGCCGGGCTACATGGGCCATGGCCGTCACTTCATCTCCTCCAAGAAGTTCATCCACGCCGAGGGCGGCATTGAGCGCATCGTCTGGATGCCGAAGGAGCTGAAGGACGACGTCGGTGAGCGTCTGAACAAGACCGCCAAGGAGCTCTACGGCATCGACAACTTCACCGACATGATCGCCGACGAGACGATCTGCACCGACTGCGACGCGCTGCTTGAGTTCCTGCAGGAAAAGAACCACCCGGTTCTGGCCCTTGAGCCGCTGATGTAATCGGATCATCCCTGACTGCCGCAAGCGCCCGGGTACACCCCCGGGCGCTTTTGCGCCCCGGTTTTGGACAAAATAACAGGCGATGTCTGTTTTTTGTGTTTTTGCTTGCTTTTTCCGATAGAATCCGCTATGATGGAGAATATAGGAACTTTCAGAGACTGATCGTTTTCCGAAAACTGCATATGCTACGCACAGGGAGGATCGCGCCATGCCGCTTTCGTCTGAACAATTTCATACGCTCTACGACGGAGCCGCCCAGCCGGTCGTCCTTGTACAGGACGGAGCTGTCGCGGCGCTTAACAGCTGTGCGCAGGAGCTGTTTACCGTCGGGACTGCACTCTGCGAATATCTGCCGCAGGATGCGGAGCTGCCGGAAACACTCTATGCGCGCCCGGCCGTGCTGCCGCTGCTGGCGGACGGCGTCTGTGTCAGCGCCAATACGCAGCCGCTGGACGGCGCGCTGCTTCTATTCCTGCCGCCGCAGGACGAGCGCGACGAGCTTGCCGCGTTCAGCCGTGCCGCGCAGTCGATCTCCGCGCCGCTGACGACGCTCTTATCTGCGTCGGGGACGCTTTTCCCGCTGCTTTCCGGGGCAGAGGATCCCGCTGTGCAGCAGAATCTGGCAATCCTTAACCGTGCCTGCTATCAGCTGCTGCGCGTGTCGGAAAATCTGACCGATCTGAGCTTTATGCAGAGCGGCCGTCTGCCGCTGTCGCTGGAAAAAACCGATCTGACCGATTTTCTGGACGGACTGACGCAGCGGGCAGGCGAGCTGTGCGGTCAGATCGGCCGGACGCTGGAGGCCGATCTGCCGCAGGCTCCTATCTTCGGCTGGATCGACCGGCGGCAGGTGCGGCGGGCACTGCTGGCACTGCTGTCCAACGCGATTAAATTTACTGCTCCGCAGAGCGTTTTGCACCTGTCGCTCACGCGCCTTGGCAAACGGGTGGTGATCCGCCTGTCTGACGGCGGTGAGGGGATGGGCGCGGAGGTCCTCATCAGCGCGTTCCACCGCTATGCCAGACCCGATGTACCCGAGGATGCGCGCCTTGGCGCGGGCTTCAGCCTGCCTGTCGTGCAGGCGATTATGCAGGCGCACGGCGGCTCGATCCTGCTGCAGTCGCAGAAGGGCGGCGGCACCGACGCGCTGCTCACGCTTCCGGCCGAGGAACCGGCAGACCGGACGCTGCTCAAATCCCCGCGCGTGACCATCGATCGCAGCGGCGGCTTTGTCCCCGAGCTCGTAGAGCTCTCCGACGTTCTGCCGCCGGAGGTATTCAACGTGCAGAACTTCTTATAAAACAAAATCAGAAAAACCGCCCCTGTCCGGCCGGACAGGGGCGGTTTGTATCTCCCGATTACTTCTTCAGCTTGTTGTCCACAACGTCCTTGAGAACGGCGGTGAAGGCTTCGAGCGTCATTGCGCCGAGATCGCCGTCCGCGCGGTGACGCGGGGAGACGGTACCGGCTTCGATGTCGCGGTCGCCGACGACGAGCATGTAGGGGATC
>CADBOK010000179.1 GCA_902796245.1 Oscillospiraceae bacterium
AAACAGGTCGAGCACGTCGGAATAGGCAAGCCTGCTGCCGTTTTGCGTAAGCAGGGACGAAGAGATCACCACAAGCACCAGCGCCAGGATCGCGATCAGAACGATCGTCTGTATGGTTTTGGGCTGTTGATTCACGGATTGTCTCCTTTTGAAAAAATGAAATGAAGATCAGCTTTCCTGATCCTGATAGACAGAGGGCTTCAGAACGCCGACGAACGGCAGATTTCTGTAATAATCCTCATAATCCAGACCGAAGCCGACGACAAACGCGGGCGGAACAGTAAAGCAGGTATAATCCGGCTTCAGATCAACCTTGCGGCCCGTGGGCTTGTCAAGCAGCGTGCAGATCTTAATGGATGCGGGTTTGCGCTCACGGAACATCTCGCAGATCATCTTGAGCGTGCTGCCGGAGTCGATGATATCCTCGAGGATCAGCACATGCCGTCCTTCGATATCGTGGTCGATATCCTTGCGGAACGTCAGCTTGCCGGTAGATTCCGTGCCGCCCTCAAAGGAGGTGATGCACATGAAATCCTCCTGCACAGGGATGCTGATGGCGTTGGCCATTTCCGCAAAGAACGGAACAACGCCCTTGAGAACACCAACAAGAATCGGGCACTTGCCGCGGTAGTCCTCTGCGATCTGCGCGCCGACCTCCCTGATCCGAGCGTGAATCTCTTCCTCGGAAACAAGAACACGTTCAATGTCCTGAAGCATGTCAGATTTGTTAATCATACAGCGAATCCTCTTTCTCTATTTCTTCAATTCTGATGATGAGCGCCCGGCCGCCCGGAGCGGCTGCGCGGTCAAGGTTGACGCCGATCCCGTAAACACCGAGAATCCCATGCTCATCCGCAGCCACTGGAATCAGATCCCGCTTGCGCAGTGGGATCTTGCGGTCGATCATGAGTTTTTTCAGCGTCTTTCTTCCGCCGGGGGTACGCATGACGTCATGCGTCCGGCGCGGGCGGAGCAGGACCTGTTCGGTTGAGCCTATCGTATCACACTTTACGGCAAAAGTGGAGAGTGTATTTTGAATTTCAGAAAAATTTTCTTGCCATTTGCAGCAAACGCGAAGACCAAGCGGCCGGAGAACGACAGATTCCCCGATTGAAAGCGTGACCGGCTTGAATGCGGCGGGGGAATCGGCCGTGAGAAGCAGCCGGTCATATTCCCGCTGTGCCGTATAGCCGCCTGGCAGCGATACGCGGGCAGAGGGGCATTCGGAATACAGCAGCCGGTCGACGGCGTCAATGTGTCGTGCCGAGAGTTTCGGCGCATGGATCTGGTCAAGCAGCAGTTTGACGGCGCGGGTGCGGATCGCGTCCGGATACGCGGTGAGGGTGCTGCACCGAACCCCGTGCGGCAGCCGGGCCTGCATGAAGGCCTGTTCTGCCTGCGCGGACAGCTGCGCCTCGTCGGCTTCCAGCAGTCTGCACATGCGAAACGCTGTATCACATAGCGAGGGATTTTCTGCCTTGAGAAGCGGAATGACAGACTGCCGCAGGCGGTTTCTCCGCGCATCCGGAAGAAGATTGGTGCTGTCGGTCACACAAGAAAGCCCGTTCTGGGTGAGATACGCTTCAATCTCTTCACGCGAGACGGCAAGCATCGGCCGGATAAACGGCCCGCGCTTCGGCGGGATGCCGCAGAGCCCGGCAAGTCCGGTGCCGCGCGTGAGGTTCAGAAGCACCGTTTCCAGATTGTCGTCCTGCGTGTGGGCTGTTGCGATCCGGCCGGGCAGGGAAGAGAAGAACGCATAGCGAAGCGCGCGCGCTGCTTCCTCAACGGATTCATGCGTCTGTGCTGCGCGTGCCCGGACATCGCCGTTTCCGACGTGCAGCGCGACACCCAGACCGGCGCATAGAGCGCGGACAAACGCATCGTCGCGGTCTGATTCTTCGCCGCGCAGATGATGATTGAAATGCACAGCCTCGACCGTAATACCAAGCGTGTCCCGAAGAGACAGCAGAACATGCAGCATACAGACGGAATCTGCTCCGCCGGAGACAGCACAGACCACGATATCGCCCGGTTCGGTCATGCACTGCCCGCGCATCCAGGAAAGAATTTTATCCCTCATGCTTCCATTCCAGGTCGGAGAACGTGAAGAACTGCGGACGCCATTGCAGCTTGACGGTTCCGGTCTCACCGTGGCGGTTTTTTGCGACAATGCACTCGGCAATGTTCTTGTCCTGCGTATTGGGATTGTAGTATTCGTCGCGGTAGAGGAACATGACGGAGTCTGCGTCCTGCTCGATAGCGCCGGATTCGCGAAGGTCGGACAGCATCGGGCGCTTGTCGGTACGCGATTCATTGGCACGGGACAGCTGGCTGAGGCAGATGACCGGCACGTTCAGCTCTTTCGCCATAATCTTGAGCGCACGGGAGATATCGCTGACGACCGTTACACGGTTATCGCCGGATTTTCCGGGTGCGGCGGCGGTCATCAATTGCAGATAGTCGATCAGCACCAGCCCCAGATTGTCAAGCCTGCGGCATTTCGCGTTGATCTCCGCAACTGTGATAGCCGGATTGTCATCCACGCGGATATCCGTCTGGCTGAGTGCGGACGAAGCGATGGATAGCTTGCCCCAGTCCTCCTCGTCCAGATGGCCGGTCGTGAGCTTTTGGTTTTCGACGAAGCTCTCCGTGGAAAGCAGACGCATGACCAGCTGCTCGCGCGACATTTCGAGCGAGAAGAACGCGACCGTCTTTTCGTAGGTCTTCGCCACGTTCAGGCAAATATTGAGCGCGATGGCCGTCTTGCCCATGCCGGGACGGGCTGCGATCAAAATCAGGTCGGTCTTGTTCAGACCGTTGATCTTGCGGTCAAGATCGTGAAGCCCGGTAGACAGGCCGGGGATCTCGCTGCCGGAGGCCGCCAGCTCTTCCAATCGGTCATAGACGTTGATCATGACCTTGCCGATATGCTGCAAACTGTCGCCGGTGTTGCCGCGACGGAGGGAATAGATCTTTTTCTCCGAAACTTCAAGCATTTCCTGCGCCGTGCCGACGCCGTCATAGACCATTTCCGTGATCTCCGACGACGCGGTGGCAAGCGCGCGCAGCAGCGACTTGTCATGCACGATCGTGCAGTACTGCTTGACGTTGGCTGCGGTCGGCGTGACTTTCAACAGCTGCGCGAGATAGTCATAGCTGCGCTGCTCGTCGTACACGCCGCGCTCTTTCATTTTATTAAGTACGGTAACGGGGTCGATCTTTTCCGAGAAGTTGAACATCGTATAGATCGTCTCGTAGATCTCGCGGTTCTGCCGGAGATAGAAATCGTCCGGCTGCAGCATACCGACGACGTCCGGTACGCAGCGCTCGTCGATCAGCATCGAGCCGAGCACGGACTGCTCCGCTTCCAATGCCTGCGGGGCCTGCCGCTGAAGCAGCTCCTCGTCCATAGATGTTCACATCCTTCCGGAAAAGAATTTTAAGCTCTTTTAGGCTTCCTTGACCTCGATTTTGAGCTCCGCGTTGACCTCATAGCCAAGCTTGCACTTGACGGTGTAAATGCCGACCGACTTGATCGGCTCGTCCAGAACGATCTTCCGCTTGTCCAGCTGGATACCGGCCTGCTTTGCAAGTGCTTCGGAAACCTCCGTGTTCGTGACCGAGCCGAACAGACGGCCCGCTCCGCCGCCCTTGGCGGTGACGACGACGGTCATGTCCTTCATACGGTTGCGCAGCTCGAGCGCTTCCGCGCGCTCCTTGGCCTGACGCTCCTGCGTGGCCTTATCGTTCATGCGCATGGTGTTGATGTTGTCGGCGGTCGCTTCCTGCGCGAGCTTGCGCGGCAGCAGGAAGTTGCGCGCGTAGCCATCGGAGACCTCGATCATCTGGCCGCGCTTGCCCTGGCCTCTTACGTCCTGCGTTAAAATAACCTTCATGGTAAAAACTCCTTTCAGAGAAAATTGTCTGGTGGCGCTTACGCCGACAGCGGGGGACGGATATACCGCGCGTTGCTGTCCGGCGCGGGACGCATGTTGATGCCGGATACGATGCCCATGGCGAAGAACATTGTGACGAGCGAGCTGCCTCCGTAGGAGAAGAACGGCAGCGTCAGGCCGATGACCGGCACAAGGCCGATGCACACGCCGATGTTGATGAACACCTGCGCCGTCAGCATGCCCGCGATGCCGACGCAGATAAGACGGTTCATATAGTTGCCGGATTTGATGCCGACATAGATGATACGGATGATGATGGCCGTCAGCAGAATGAGGACCGCCATGCAGCCAAGCATGCCGAGCTCTTCGCCGATGGAGGAGAAGATCAGGTCGGTATGCTGGGCAGGAATAGAGCCGCTCTGCACCATTGATCCATGATACAGCCCCTGCCCGGTCACGCCGCCGTTTTGCAGCGCACGCAGGCTGCGGTTCATCTGATAGCGCTGATCCTGCGCCGCCGGGTCGATACGCGGGTCGAACAGCACCCAGATGCGGCTGCGCCGGTCATAGCTGAGAAACTGCCACAAAAACGGCGAGGCCACGATTAACATCGCAAATGCGCCGAGAAACCACAGCAGGCTCACACCGCCGACAAACGCCATGATGACGAAAATAAACAGATACTGCAGCGCAACGCCCAGGTCTTCCGAAGCCACAACGATCAGGCCAAACATAAAGATTGTGATGACTGCCAGCCGCAGAACTGTGGAGATATGTGAGATCTTGTTCTGCCGGATGCTCATGGTCTTGGCAAGAATCATGATGAACGGAATTTTGCAGATCTCCGCAGGCTGGATGGAAAATGGCAGAAAGCTGAACGCCAGCCAGGAGCGGTTGCCGCTGCGGGTATCGCCGAAGGGGAACAGGAGCAGAATGAAGATTGCCGAGAAGATCAGCAGCAGCTCGCGCCGCTCGGCAATGATATCGACGTCAATCAACGTGAATACTATATATAGAAAAATACCAAGAACCAGCGCGAGAATCTGCGTGCGGACATACTGCGCACTGCCATTGACATTCGTCGCGCTGGAAATGACCACAATGCCGTAGACACTGGCGGCGATACAAAGGCTCAGAAGAATCATATCCGCGCGCCGGACAAAGCTGCCGATCGCTTTCCATATCCCGTGCATAAAGCCGCCTCCTTTAAATGCAAGAATAAAACTTAGAAAAAAGGAATCCTAATTCAATTTTACATTGTATCAAAAAAAGGCGAATAAGTAAACCACGATTTTCAAATTGTCGTGGTTTTGGTATGATTTTGAATTGATTTTACTGAATTCCTGTGCTATAATGCCACAGATATAAAATGGGGTAGGTAGGGGGCTTTGGACATGCAGATCACCACACACAGCGCGGACGAAACGCAGGCGCTTGGGACAAAGCTGGCGAAGCGCCTTCAGCCGGGCGATGTGATTGCCTATTTTGGGGATCTCGGAGCCGGAAAGACAGCCCTCACGCGCGGCATCGCGCAGGGCCTTGGCATCACCGATATTGTGACCAGCCCAACCTATACCATTGTCAACGAGTATCTCACAGGCAGGCTTCCGCTGTTCCATTTTGATATGTACCGCCTCGGCTCTTCGGACGAGCTGTTCGACATCGGCTGGGAAGATTATCTCGCGCGCGGCGGCGTGTGCGCTGTTGAGTGGAGCGAGAATGTCGAAGACGCGCTGCAGGGCGCCATCCGCGTTACCATCGAAAAGGATCCATTCGAGGCCGATACCCGCCGCATCACCATAGAAGGAGGAAGCCGCTTTGAAGCTCCTGGCCTTTGAATCCTCGGCAAAAGCCGCAAGCACCGCGCTGCTCTCAGACGGCTGCCTGCTTGCCGAATATACACAGAATTCCGGCCAGACCCATAGCCGGACGCTGATGGAAATGGCAAAGAATATGCTCTCCGGCTGCGATCTGACGCCGCAGGAGATCGATGCCGTCGCCGTAGCTGCCGGACCCGGCAGCTTTACGGGCGTGCGCATCGGCATGGCCTGCGCCAAGGGCTTCGCGTGGGGCCGTCAGCTCCCGCTCTACGGCGTTTCGACGCTGGAAGCCATGGTGCGCGGCGCGGCCTGCGCGGACGGCGTTTACTGCGCCTGCATGGACGCGCGGAAGGGCCAGATCTATAACGCTGTGTTTGACTGGACTGCCGGAACGCTCCTGCGCCGCACGGAAGACCGCGCGATTGCGGTTTCCGAGCTGGAACAGGAGCTGCAAACGATCCCCGGCCCTGTTTATCTCGTCGGCGACGGTGCAAAGCTTGTTTTTGAGACGCTTATGGACAAAAATCTGCCGCTTCGGCTTCTTCCGGAGCATCTGTGCCAGCAAAGGGCCTCCGGCGTGGCGCTGGCCGCGATGGAAAGAATTTCTGCGGGCGAGCCGGGCGATGCCGCCGCGCTCACGCCCAACTATCTGCGACAGGCGCAGGCCGAGCGTACACGGCAGCATGACAAGGACTTTTATTTGAAAAAATAATTGAATAGAAAAGACAAAGGAGCAACATCATGAGCACGAAAGCATTTGGAGAACACGTACATGTCATGGACCATCCGCTCGTTGCGCACAAGCTGACGATCATGCGTGACAAGAACACCAGCGTCAAGGATTTCCGCGAGCTGGTCAGCGAGATCGGTATGCTCATCACCTATGAGGCCACCCGCGATCTGCCGCTCACCAACAAGATGGTCGAAACGCCGATCTGCACGGCAGAGGAGCCGACGCTGGCCGGTAAGAAAATCGCAGTCGTGCCCATCCTGCGCGCGGGCCTCGGTCTGGTCGACGGCGTCCTGCGCATGGTTCCGTCTGCCCGTGTCGGCCACATCGGCATGTTCCGCGATGAGGAAACGCTTGAGCCGCACGTCTACTTCTGCAAAATGCCGAAGGACATTGCCGAGCGCGATATCATGATCGTCGATCCCATGCTCGCCACCGGCGGCAGCGCCGCCGAGGCCATCGGCGAGATGAAGAAGCGCGGCTGCAAGCACATCAAGC
>CADBOK010000180.1 GCA_902796245.1 Oscillospiraceae bacterium
AATGATCTGCGCCGTCCAGCCGGTGAATGTCCGGATGCGCGTCTGGAACTGCTCGTTCTGCCACTGCACCTTGATGGTTTGGTAGCGCTTCGTTTTCCGCGTGCCAGTCAGGGACAGGCAGCCCTCCTCCGCGTCATACGGCGCGGATTTTTTGACGATCACGGGATTGAACATGACCATGTATGTACCAATGTTGTCGAACGCGATGATGCGCTTGTTGACGCCAATCATATTCGCCGCCATGCCCACGCAGCCATCCTTGTGCGCGGCCAGTGTGTCCAATAAGTCCTGCGCAATTGCCAAATCGTCAGCCGTGGCAGGCTCTGACTTTTGGGATAAAAAGAATTCATCTTTGCAGATTTCACGGATCATGAGAAAACCTCCGCTGTTTTTCTAACATTGTAGCAGAAAAAGGGGAAAGGCTCAACTGCATTTGCGGAAGTTTTGTGGAAGATACTATTTTCGCGCCCGCCGCTGATATTCCTCGATCGTCACAAAATGCCCGTCCACGTCGCGGATATGGCGGAGATTCAGGCGATAATCCGGGAAGAAAAAGCGGACGGTTTCTAAAAACTTCGGGAAGCAATCTCCATCGGCAAATGGATATTCGGACACATAAAAGACGCGGTATCGGTTTGTCCGTTCCGTGTCCACGCGGACGATTTGCATGGCGTGACCGGCATCGTCATATCTGGTTTGCAGAGGTGATTACGCGGACGCTGTGCGTGCCTGCTTCGGCTTTTAATCTGCCATAAAACGAAACCGCCCACCGGAAATTTCCGGTGGGCGGTTTGTGCTTGTGATGCATTGCTTTATTTCCGGTAACCGGCCCACATGGTGTCTGTGGCCTGACGGATGGCGCATGTCACATCTTCTACCAGTGCTGCGTCCCAGGCGGACGGCTCTGCGCGGAGGAAGGAGGTCTTATCCACACGGTTATCAAAAATACCGATCGGCACATGATAGGTATTTCCGTGCGCCTTCACAGTTACGGTGCCCTTCTGCTCGGACGTGTTTACAAGATACTCCATATCGTCGCAGCCGTATTCTCCCAGCATGACGGCCAGCGGCACGCCATGGTGCAGGTTCGAGCCGGGATCGTTGGGGTCGGCGCGGTCGGCATTTTTGCGGCGAGACTCCTCCGGTGTGACCCAGATGTAGAGGATTGCGGCGTTTTCCAGAATTTCCGGGCAGAACATCGGAAGCGAATACTGGTATCCGTCGGAGCCTGTCAGCGGCATCGACGCGCCGTCCGGTCCGCCGCGCGCGCACTCAATGATAATGGTCTTGCCGTCAAAGGAGTCGGGATAAGCGTCCTGTTTTTCTTTCAGCATGGCGGCCGCCTCGGCTTCCAGCTTTTCCGCCAGTTTTTTGCGGATTTCTTCCGGGAGCTTTCCGAGCCGCGGCGCAATGCCGACGATCTGACCGGCTCTGTCGTAACGATCAAAAAGCAGCTGCGCGCAGGAATCGGGCTTCTGCACGTTGCGGTTGAGCAGATCGTGATAGTCCTCGTTCAACAGGCAGCAGAGCGTGCCCCAGTCTCTTCCGTCAATGAAGGGCTCCTCGCCCGGATAGAAGAGTCTGGCCTGGCCCATAGCTTCGAGTTCATTGTCGATGCGGCGCATCATATGGACGTAGGGGAAATCATCGAGCTGGAGGTTTTCGCCGATGTGGAACTCCTTTTTGAGCCGTTCGGGCTCGATGTTCGCCATAAAGTTACGGACTTCGGATTTGCCGGATGCGGGAAGCGCCTGCAGCAAGACGACCTTGAATACGTTGTTTTCCATAGTTCATTCCTCCTGTGCCGCGTTATGCGGCTCTGTGTTCAATCGCTGCAAAATTGCAGCCACTTGGTTTTGTCGACGGTAATCTCGCGATGCTGCAGCACATACTGTGTGACGAGATCAGAGATTTCTGTCAAATTTTCCGACACAAGCGGACAGCTCTTGTAGCAGCCGTAGCCGCCGGCGCCGGAGGCGCGGTAATTGTTGAGGCAGAGCGTGAGCGTCTGATCATCAGGCAGCTCTCTGCCCTGGTAGACGATGGACCGCACGCGCCGGCCGACCGGCTGGTAAAGGTCTGCCGTGACGGTAAGCCCGGAAAAATAGTCGTAGTTGAAATGCTGGATGATTGGCCGCAGGAATGTGTCGCTGATGCAAAGGCTTCCGTCCGGCGCAAAATCAAAATAGGAAAGGCTCCGTTCCAGCGCGGCCGTCAGAACAGCTCTTGTGACGCGGATGGTCTGGAGCGTGTTGGGAAATGCGTAGGCCGAGACGATGGCACGGACGGTCACATCCTGCGGAAAATCAACCACACGATTGGAAAGGCTCGTGAGAGAAATGTCCGCGCCGGAAGCTTCCAATTGCACCTGATTGATGAGGTTTGCGAGCAGGGAGCCGTTTTTCGCCAGCGTCAGAGGATCTTCCGCCGGAATCGGCACATCGAGCCGGCCAACCGGTGTATCGAGCCAGCGGGCAGTCTGTGCCTCGGCACTCTGAAGTGCGTCTGCGGCAGCCGGAAGCGCGACCGATCCTGCCGGTATCAGCTGGGAGACGGCATGAACGCTTCCGCGGTCGGCCGTTACGTCCATGCGGATAAACTTTGCGGCTTTTTCCGGCGGCTGGCAGGTATACGTCCCGCCGATCTGAAGATTTTCGGCCTGCATATGCTGGTGCGCTGCAAGCAGAATATCAAACCCAAGCTCCCGGCAGATACGGTAGCCTTGGTTCTCGCTGGTCTGTGAGAGAATTTCTCCTGTTTTGACGTCCGCTTCGAATCCGCCGTGGTAGATGCAGATGGTGAGGTCTGTTTTGTGCCGCAACTCGGAAAGTGCGGACCAGGCGGCGGCAAATGCGTCGGTCACAGTGATGCCGGCCATATTCTCTGCGCTTTCAAACTGTGTGACAAAGGGCGTAATAATACCGGTCAGGCCGACGCGAAGCCCATTTTCCATGGTAACAACGGCCGTTTTCTCCACGCCGCGGATACCCTCAACATTTGCGCACAGGCAGCGGGCGTTCAGAGCGGCAAGATAGCGCTCGATGGTCTGTTTCCCATAGTCGAAGTCATGGTTGCCGAGCGTTACAAAATCATACCCGCCGAGGTTTAAAAGCGCGGCCGGGAGCGTTGTGACATCGCGCGCTTCATGGCTCAGATAATAGGTGAGAGGACTGCCTTGCAGGGTGTCACCGCCGTCGATAACAAGGGTGTTGCCGTCTTTCCGGAACTGCGCCATGCAGTTGGCAAGGCCGGAGTCTGCCGGCAGGCCAGTGGCATAATCAATCGGCGAGAAGCAGCCGTGGATATCGCTGGTATAGTAGATTGTCAATTTCTTTTCCATAGTAATGGCCCTTGAGGATACGTTGGGGGCGCTCTGAGCGCCCCCAAGTTTTTTTATTCGCCGTGCGCAAGCTTTCTGCGGATGCGCGTGGAGATGAGTTCGATGATCAGAACAAGCACCATCAGGCCCCAGATAAACGAGCCGACCATACCCCAGCGGCGGGAGTTGAGACACTGCACCAACGACGCGCCGATACCGCCCGCGCCGACGATGCCGAGCGTCGTGGCGTCTTTGAGGTTGATGTCAAAGCGGTAGATCGTAGTCGAGATGAAGCTTGCCGTCAGCTGCGGCAGAACGCCGTAGCGGATTTTCTGGAACGGCGTGCAGCCCATGGCGTCCAGACTTTCGAGAATGTGCGTATCCAGATCTTCAATGGCCGTGATGTACATTTTGGAGATCATGCCGATTGAGCAGACCGACTGCGTGATAACGCCGCAGGCGGCGCCCGGGCCTGTCACACGGATCCACATCAGCGCCCAGACAATGGACGGGATGGTGCGGATCATCAGAATCAGAATGCGGACAATGTACGCAACCGCCTTCGGCATGATATTGAACGAGGCCAGAAACGCGAAGGGGATGGCCAGAATTGCGCCGAAAATAGTACCGAGCACAGCAATGGCAATGGTTTGCAGCAGCAGATACGGCACATCGGAGTCGCCGGTACCGAACAACAGATTTGTGTCCGGGTGGAACACGCCGTGGACGACACCCTTGGCGACCTCCGTACCGGTGGCGGTGAGGCCCGTAAAGTGGATGTCGTCTGCCGACCAGCCGACAAGCAGTGCGACCGCCAGCACAATCACAAGGTACAAAATCCACTTGCGCGGGCGGTTTTCATACATTTCAAGCGTGGTGAGCTTCCGGTCAAGCGACTGCTCCAGCATGGCGATTTTATCTTTCTTTTCCATCTTGCAGCCTCCTTTCAGCTCAGCTTCTTGCGAAGGTATTCGCTGAAGAAGTCGATGATGACAACGACCACGAACAGCGACAACAGCACCGTGCCGAGGCTGTTGTAATCGCGCCAGCCGATGCGCTCGTTGATCGTGATACCAAGGCCGCCAGCGCCGACGTAACCGAGAATTGCCGATGCGCGCACGTTCATTTCAAAGCAGTACAGGCTGTGGCTTAAATAAACGGGCAGAATCTGCGGCACGCAGGCGGACCAGAATGCCTGGAACTTGTTCGCGCCGAGCGCTTCCATCGCCTCAAACGGCCCCATGTCGATGGTTTCAATCGACTCAAAGAGCATTTTGGCCACGATACCAAAGGTAAAGATGGCGATTGCGATGGTGCCGGAAAACGTGCCGAGCGAGAAGATCAGCGCGCACACGAGTGCGATGATCAGAGTCGGCAGTGTCCGGATAAGGCCAAGCAGGAATCGGATGAGCCAGACGACGGGAATGCTCTTGTTGATGTTGCTCGACGAGAGAATCGCAACCGGCAGCGCCAGCACGCAGCCGATGACCGTACCGAGAATCGACATTTTGATGGTATCGATCAGAGGAGAAACGACCTTCGGGAAGAACGACCAGTCCGGCTGAAGAATTTTCTCCAGAAGGTCCACCATCTTGCGGAATTTTGTGATGACGACGTGCAGATCAAAGCCTGTCATGCGAAGAGACAGCCAGATTGCAACGGCCAGGAAAAGGACGATTACCGGCGTGCGGCTTCTGCACCGCTGGACCGAATGTCCATTGGGAAGCGTTACGGTCTGGGGTTTGAAGATGCGGTCGTAGAGTGTAAGCTTCATCAGAGAAGACGTGTTGTTTTCCATGGCTTAGCCCTCTGCTCTGGCAGCCTTCGGCAGCTCGCCCTCGCCTTCGCCCATGGTGGGCGCCTTTGCGCCGTTGTAGACCTCGTCGATCTGTTCCTGGGTAATGGTGCTGGCCGGGCCGTCAAAAACGATTTCGCCCGCGCGGATGCCGATGACGCGGTCACAGTATTTGAGCGCGAGGTCCACGTGGTGGATGTTCAGCAGAATCGAAATTTTATATTCCTTGTTGATGCGCACGAAGTCCTGCATGACCTGCTTGGCCGTGATGGGGTCAAGGGAAGCGACAGGCTCGTCGGCGAGGATGATCTTCGGATTCTGGTTCAGCGTGCGGGCCAGGGCCACGCGCTGCTGCTGACCGCCGGAGAGCTGGTCACAGCGGGTATAGGCCTTATCCAAAATGCCTACCTTGTCCAGACTCTCTAATGCCCGCATTTTCTGCTCTTTTGTAAAAATGCCGAGCAGTACCCGGAAAAACGGCATATCTGGGACATCGGCCGTCAGAACGTTCTTGATCGCCGTGCTGCGGGAAACCAGATTGAAGCTCTGGAAGATCATGCCGACCTTGCGGCGGTAGCGCCGGAGCTCTTTGCCGCGCAGAGAGTCCACCGTGACACCGTCAACGGTTAGCTCGCCCTTGGAGATATCGTGCATCCGGTTGATGCAGCGCAGAATCGTCGACTTGCCTGCGCCCGAAAGGCCGATGATGGCGACAAACTCGCCCTGCTCAATTTGCAGGTTGATGTTTTTCAGTGCCGTGAAGCCGTTTGGATAAGTCTTATACACATTTTTGAATTCAATCATGCTGCGACTCTTTTCTTTCTGAGGATTTGAATGGAGAATATCGGAGATGTGCTTTTTGCTGAGATATCTGTGAAACGAAAAGCGCCCCGTTGACGCGGGGCGCTTTATTCATTTGGACGTTATTTGGTTGATGACGGATTACTCGGCAACAGCCTGCAGAGCAGCGCGTGCGCCGTCGTAGTCAGCGTCGGTCGCCTTGGCGTAGCCGGTGTGGCTGTAGACGTCGAAGATGGCCTTGCCTTCATCGGTGCCGATGATGTTGATGAAGCAGTCCTGAAGGGCAGCGACGATTTCGGGGGTGTAGTACTGGCTCTCCTTGGAGATGGCGACGGTATCGTTGTAGATGCCCTCGGTGACGCCAATGACGTTCATCTCGTTCCAGATGGAGTCGGAGCGGCCCATGCCCTGCTTGCCGGTTTCGTCCTGCTGGTCGGTGGGCAGCGTCCAGGATGCTTCGTAGTCGTTACGGCCGTCGGCGTAGCAGACGATGATATCGACGGATTCCGCAGCAGCGTAGGAGAACGCGGTGCCGTAACCGGAGTCGATGGGCATGACGTTGGACAGATCAGAGATCTTCTTGCCGTCGTAGTTGGCCATCAGCCACATGGACGGATAGATGTAACCGGCAGAAGAGGAGGTCTTCTGGACAGCCCAGGTTGCCTTGTCGAGGTCTTCCCAGGTAAGCTTTTCGCCAGCATTGACCTTAGCAGCGAGTTCCTGACCATAAGCAGACGGAGTAGCGTAGATCAGAGAGCGGTAGTAGGTGACCTGCGGGCCATCCTTCTTGGTGGCATTGGCTTCACCGTTCCAGTCGGCGGGGTTGGTGGAGTCGTTGGACAGGCCGTTACGGGTAGCGGTCAGGATGACATCCACATCGTCGGAGTACAGCGCGTACGTGCCGCCGGGCAGCCAGCCCAGATCGATGGAACCGGCAGACATAGCCTCGCCGGTGGCGTCGTAGCTGGTGCCGACCGTGATGTCGACTTCGTCGATGTCGTAGCCGAGCTTGGACATTTCAGCCTTCACGAGTTCGGGAAGGTTCTTCGTGCCAGTGATGATGACGTCGGCGTCCTTGGAGGGAACAAACTCAAGCGTCAGTTTGTCGAAATGCTGGTTTTCGGTGGTTTCTTCGGTCGTGGTTTCTTCAGCTGCGGGTTCCGTGGTTTCGGTGGTTTCTGTGGCCTCAGTGGTCGTGGTTTCCGTTGTGGCGGGGTCAGCGGGGGTCTCGGTCTTGGCTGCGCAGGCGCAGAAGCCGATTGCCATGACCGCCACGAGGAGCAGTGCAATGATCTTCTTCATTTTCTATATTCCTCCTGAAACATGTGTCCGCGGCAGTGCCGCGGTGGTGAGCTGAGGCTGCGCACAGCGCAGCCCCGCAAGATACTGGTATTTCTACCAAAGCAAATATACCACATCCTGTGAGACAATACAAGAAGTCAAATACAAGAAATATGTCAAATTTTCTTCAAATTTTCTTAAATTCGGCTTAATAATCTGAAACTGTCCACAGTATAAAGACAAATGTTCAAAACGGCGCGCAGCGCACCTTGCCGATGGAAACATAGCCGTTCAGAACCGCGTGGATATCGCTGCCGTCCGTCACGGCGTCTGCGTGCAAAACCTTTGCAACAGGCGACAGATAGCGCACACCGTTTTCCTCGCGGACGCATTCATAATAGTTTTCGTAATACGACTGCTTTTCCGGGAAACGCTCGTACAGAATGCCGCGGCAGTCGCAGAGCGGACAGGTGGGGAAGTTGACGTTCCAGATTTCGCCCCGGCCGAGCGGCTTCTCCAGAAGCTCGCCAAGAACGGAGCAGAGGTAGTGATCGGTAACGTCGAAGGATTTGCCGTCGCGCATGGAAAATGCAATGGCGGGAACGCCGTGCATGGCCGCCTCTGTCGCCGCGCCGATGGTTCCGGAGTAGGCGACGTCAAGACCTGCGTTCAGCCCGTCGTTGATGCCGGACAGGACAATATCCGGGCGGAAGGGGAGCAGTGCGTTCAGCGCAACCTTGACACAATCGGCGGGCGTGCCGTCTACGCTCCAGGCGGCCTCCACAGGAACCGGGAAATCATAGCGGTAGACCGCCATCTGGCTCTTTTCAGAGATAGTCAGGCGGACAGACATGCCGCTGCACTGGTGTTCCGGTGCAGCGACCCAGACCGTTCCAAATGAGGCAGCGGCGCGGGCCAGCTTTGCAATACCTTCCGACCGGATCCCATCGTCGTTCGCAATCAGAATTTTCAGCTTTTCTTTCATATGTGCAATACACTCCTTTGTGTGCCCATCTTATCACAGACAAAGAGCCGGAAACAAGCCGCAAATTCGACAAAAAGCTCCCATGAATTCAAAAATCTCTTCAATTCCCCAGAAGCCTCGCAGAGTTTTGCGCCCGCAGGCGCAAAATAGTTTTTAGAGTATTTTTTCCGGCGGCATGTACGTCGGAAAAAATACTCTACGCGCGCAAAGCGGAGGCTTCTTCTATACGGGGTAGGGATGATTGCTCCCGCGTCTGCAGGGGCGGAAAGGAACGGGATATTAGGGACATTCCTGGTCTCCGCTGGCGCGGCTGTCATAACTCCGCAGCGTCGTTTTATTCGTGCGCCGCAGGGTTCCCCCCAAGTCTTTAGGAGGCCGAGAGGAAGTATCTTTAAGCCCCCATGTAGTCACCGCGCTCCGAAGTGCCACCTTCGGGTTCCAGGCTTGCGTTGATCGCTCAGGACAGCTTGTTCATCACCTCCTTGGCTTGTCCTTCTTGGCGGCGCGCCTGATTCGCTCATACATGGGTTATGTACCAGAAATGCCGTCTATTCAGT
>CADBOK010000181.1 GCA_902796245.1 Oscillospiraceae bacterium
CGGCGGCGAGGGCAAACGCATCGACGCTTCCATCGCGCACGAGGGAAGCTATGTCGTCATCCGTATCCGGGACTATGGCCCCGGCATTCCGGAGGAAGAGCTCCCGCACGTCAAACTGAAATTTTACAAAGGCAGCTCCAAGGCCCGCGGCAGCGGCATCGGCCTTGCCGTGTGCGAGGAGATCGTCTCCATGCACAGCGGCACGCTGACGCTGGAAAACGCGGAGGGCGGCGGCACGCTCGTTACGATCAGCATCCCCACAGGGGAAGAATAAGAGGTTTGCATGAAAAAAGAGAACAATCCTGTCAGTCAGGAAAAATTCAAAACGCTCATCGGCGGACAGGCGCTCATCGAGGGCATCATGATGCAGGGGCCGGACAAGCGCTCCATCGTTGTGCGCGGCCCGGAGGGACTCGTGACGAAGGTCGAGCCGCTCAAAAAGCGCACAGGCATTGCCAAATGGCCGCTGATTCGCGGTGTGGTGAACTTTGCTTCGTCTATGGTATCTGGTGTAAAGGCGCTCATGTATTCGGCGGAGTTCTTCCCGGAAGAGGAAGAGGACGCACAGCCGTCCAAATTTGAGCAGTGGCTGGAGAAGAAGCTGGGCAGCGAGAAGCTGGAAAAGGCAGTCGTATCGTTCTCTGTGTTTCTCGGCGTTCTGTTTTCTGTTGGCCTGTTCTTCCTGCTCCCGACGCTTTTGAGCGGCATTTTTGACCGCTGGATCCACAATGCCGTCGTCCGCAGTCTGATCGAGGGTGTCATCCGCATCGCGATCTTCATGGGCTACATGATCCTGATTTCCCGGATGAAGGACATGAAGCGCGTCTTTTCCTATCATGGCGCGGAGCATAAGACCATCCGCTGCTATGAGGCGCAGCTGCCGCTGACCGTCGAAAACTGCCGCGGCATGACCCGGCTCCATCCGCGCTGCGGCACGAGCTTCCTGTTCGTCGTGGTCGCGATTTCCATTCTGCTGTTCGCGCTTGTGAGCGCTGTGTTCCCCACCAGCAACATGTTTGTGCGCCTGCTCATCCGCCTGGCGCTGCTGCCGTTTGTCGTGTCGATCAGCTATGAGTGCAACCGCTTCGTCGGCCGCCACGACAACGCCCTGACGCGCGCGCTCTCCGCGCCCGGCATGTGGTTCCAGCATTTTACGACCAACGAGCCGGATGATTCCATGCTGGAGGTCGCCATTGAGGCGCTGAAGCTGGTCATTCCGGATGAGGCGGGTGCCGACCGATGGTAAAGAAGTACGGCGACCTCTATCTGCAGGCCCGCCGGACACTTCTGCCGTCGGAAGGGGAGAACGCTTCCATGGCCGCGCGGGAGCTGCTGGCGTTTGCGTCCGGGAAATCCGTATCCGCAGTGCTGGCAGATTCCAATCTGTATGCCAGCGAGCAGATCGAAGAAAAACTGAATAGTTATGTAAATCGCATGCTCGCGCACGAGCCCCTGCCGTACATCCTTGGACAGTGGGATTTCTACGGAATTTCTCTTGAGGTCACGCCGGACGTGCTCATCCCGCGCGACGATACCATAGCCGTTACAGATCTCGCGATCGAGGTCCTGCGCGGCAAAACGGAGCCGCGCGTGCTCGATCTCTGCTGCGGCAGCGGCTGCATCGGCCTTGCCATCGCGCACCAGCTGCCGGATGCGCATGTGACGCTTGCGGATATCTCGCGCCCCGCGCTGGCCGTCGCCAAGCGCAACATCAAGCGGCTCAAGCTCATGAACCGCGTGACGGCCGTCGGCCTTGACGCCCGGAAGCAGGGCCCCAGCTTTGTCGGCGCACTCGACGCGCTGGTCTGCAATCCCCCGTATGTGACAAGCGAAGAAATGACGCGGCTGGAGCCGTCTGTAAAGGAATACGAGCCCGCGCTCGCGCTTGACGGCGGAAAAGATGGGCTGGATTTCTACCGCGCGGTCGCCGCAAACTATTCCCATCTGCTGGTACCGGGCGGATCCCTCTGCTTTGAATTCGGCCTCGGCCAGCATATGGCCGTATCCATGATCCTGCAGGAATACGGCTATACGGACATCGTCCTTCGAAAGGATCTGCGCGGCGTCGTCCGCGCGGCAAGGGGAAAAAAGAAATAAAACGAATGTTTGATTTTTATCAAACAATGTGATATAGTAGGTCTATACACAAAAGAGGAAGGAACTGAGACGATGGAAAAGAAAAAAACAGCCGATCAGACTCCCAATAACGACAAGAAGCAGGCGCTCGACACTGCCATCCGGCAGATCGAGAAAAACTTCGGCAAGGGTGCGGTCATGCGCCTCGGCGACCGGCCCGATCTTCAGGTCGACGCAATCCCGACCGGCTCTCTGGCGCTCGACGCCGCGCTCGGCATCGGCGGCGTGCCCAAGGGCAGAATCATCGAGATCTACGGCCCGGAATCCTCCGGTAAGACGACGCTTGCGCTGCATATCGTCGCGCAGGCGCAGAAGCGCGGCGGCGAGGTCGCGTTCGTCGACGCCGAGCACGCGCTCGACCCGGACTACGCGGCCCGCATCGGTGTGAATATCGACTCCATGCTGGTGTCCCAGCCGGATACCGGCGAGCAGGCGCTGGAAATTACCGACGCGCTCGTGCGCTCCGGCGCGGTCGACGTCGTGGTCGTCGACTCCGTCGCGGCCCTGACGCCCCGCGCGGAAATCGAAGGCGAAATGGGCGATACGTTCGTTGGCCTGCAGGCGCGGCTCATGTCGCAGGCGCTGCGCAAGCTGGCGGGCAATATCTCCAAGACAAACTGCGTCGTTATCTTCATCAACCA
>CADBOK010000182.1 GCA_902796245.1 Oscillospiraceae bacterium
GAACGGGCCCTCCAGCAGCTCCTGCCGGACGGTATAGCGGTAGAGATGGTTGAGCATGGCCGCGCAGTTGAAGAACGTGAGCTGGCCCGTGCGCGGTTCTGACAAAAGCGTCAGGAGCTTTTTGTGCAGACGGACGAAAATATCGTGCTTTCGGGCAAGGGAGAGCTGGTCGCGGCCGAAAATATCGCGGCAAAGGACGGCAAGCGCCGTCTGGTGGATGGTTTCGTCGTAGTGGGAAATACCGGTGAGGATGAGGCCGAGGATGTGATCGGCGACCTGCGTCTGCTGCTCCGGCAGGGCGTTCAGCGCCTCGCCGAGCGTGAACAGCGCCACGCGCGCGGGCCGGATGGATGCGCCGCAGGCAAGCTGCCCGATGGACTCGACCGACTCGCCCAGCTCCTTTTCCGGAAGCAGGCACAAAAGCCGCCCCAGATACGGCGGGATGAAGCGTGAGATCTGCTCCTGCCCGGATTCGAGCTCGCGCGTCAGGTCGATGACGATTTCGTTGATCTGGTCGACGAGCAGGCCGGACGCGATGGAAAGCAGGGCGTTGCCCGCCGCCTCGCGCACAGGAAGATGCTCGCTGACGCAGAGCAGATTGGAAAAATGCAGGGCCGTGTGGAACGCCGCCTCCGGGTGCGGCTGCACGTATTCGCGCAGCATGTTGATCTGCGTGAGCTTGACGGTCCAGTGAACGGCGTTTTTCAGATTGCTGAGGTGGATTCTGGAGACGGTCTGCGCGTCCAGCGGCGCGAGCGCCCCTTCCAGCAGCCGCGCTTTGAGCCAGTCGTGGGCCAGATGGTCCTCCCAGCGGGGCTCATACTGCCGCACGGCGGCGCAGACGGCGGGCCGCAGGCCGGGCTGTGCGTGGGTCAGCCGCAGGAGCAGATGCAGCGCGATGATATCAAGCTCCGGGTTCCCCGTGCCGAGCATGGCAGCAAGCCGGGCAGACAGCTCCGGCAGGTACGCCTGCGGCAGATAGCGGCACGGCACATGGCACAGCGCGTCGACCAGCACGAACCGGTCCTCCGGCCTTGCGTCCTCGAGCGCGTCCAGAAGCGGCTGCACGAGCGGCGGCGCTTCCTTTTCCTCGCAGGAGGCAAACAGGCTCTGGCAGATGGTTTTGAGCGAGTTGGAGATGCGCAGGGCGTGCTTGCTGGAAATGCGGTAATCCGGGTGCAGGCAGAGGCCGATATAGTGCGTCCACAGCTCGGCAGACTCGGACAGAAGCGCCATCACGGCGGGCGGCATCTGGCCGTCTTTGGCGGAAAGCGGCCGCTCCTTGCGGTAGCGCGGGCCTGCGTTCGCGAGGATTTTTCCCATGATGCGCCCGGCAATGCGCCGCACGTCGCCGTCCGGGTGCATGAGCAGCTCATATAAAAGCACCAGCGTCTTGCGCTTGTTTGCGCCGGTCATATAGGTGCTGTATTCCTCCAGCAGACGCAGGTACATGCGGATGCGCTGGAGATTTTTTTCGCCCTTGGCCTGTTCGAGCAGCTGTTCGAGCGTCTGGTCGGTTGAGAGCGTATGCATGAGCTGGATCGACCCGCTCAGCGTCAGATCGCGCAGCGCCCGGAGCGCCTCCTGCGCGTTCATGAGCGAGGGATCCTTCGTCTCGTGCGGCAGAAGTTCGTTTTCCGTCAGGTCCGGACTGACGCCGCGGCTTCTCAGAAGCTTTTCAAAATCGGTCAGCTTGTGATAGACGTTCTGGTAGCGGAGCGTCTTTTCCGGCGTCATATCGGCCAGCTTGCAGAAGATCATCTCATACGCATCCTTGAGCGAGTAGATGCGCATGCGCTCTTTTTCCCCGGGCGCTCTCGTGCCGCGGACGCGGAAGTCCGCGTAGATGAGAAGCAGCGACTCGATGGGCAGATTTTCAAATTCCAGATCCCAGGTGGAGTGGTTGGCGGAGATATAGCCGATCTCCTCCATGCCGTTCCGGCTGAACCACTGCCAGGTATAATAATAGTGCAGATAGGCGATGCGGCTCAAGTCGTCTCCCCGGCAGCCGAATTTTCCGATGTCATGCCCCAGCGCCGCCGCGCTGACCAGCGGCAGGTCGACCGGGAAGCCGGCCTTTTTCGCGAGAATGGCCGTGTGCAGGGCGATATTGTGCACGCCGATGGTATGCGACGCGGGGTCGAACGGCGTCGATTCCATGCCGAGGCGCATGACGGCCATGAGACGGCTCTGCCGCACGGCCTGCTCAAACCGGGCGTACTGCGCCTCCACGCGGCTGCCGGGAATCGCGTTCTCCGGCAGGGGCAGCAGATCGAGATAGGGATCGAAGGCGTCCGGCCTGTTTGCCAGCGCCGCTTCCAGCGCGGCGAGATACGCCGTCTCGTCCGCCGTCAGCGCGGGGCTCTCCGGCAGGCCGTCCGGGAACATCCGCGCGCAGAGCTTCTGATAGAGTGCGGATAAGAATTCCTGCGCGGAGGCGGGCTCTTCCGCAAAGTCCGGCGCGCAGAGCGCCAGAACGGCGGCGCAGAGGTCGCGCCGGTGGGGGTCGAGCGTTCCAAAACCAGCATTTTTCTGCATATTCATTCCTGCATGCAGCATATTGTAGGGGCCGATGCCCACATCGGCCCGTTCCGCAGCTGCGAATTCGCCAAAATCCTCTGTGGAACCGGTCTGCCCTGCCGGGCCGATGTGGGCATCGGCCCCTACAGCGGAAACGGTTCCCGTCTGTTACCTCAAATTTTACGCGCTTTGGCGGAAAAAGTAAAGTTTTTTTCATTCTGCACAAAACGGCGGGCGTGTACGGATGGGTATGCATTGTTTTTTCACATAAATGAATATTTATAAATTTTATACTTGACTTTTCTGCATAAAGTGTGTATATTACGTGCATAAAGAAAAACAACCGCACAACGGAGCTTTATGGAGGGTTTTCACATGGATAAGAGCAAGATCAAAAAAATCGTTCTGGCCTATTCGGGCGGTCTGGATACTTCGGTCATTATCCCCTGGCTGAAGGAGCATTATAACGATCCCGAGATCATCGCCGTCGCGGCTGATGTCGGTCAGGGCGACGAGCTGGACGGTCTCGAGGAAAAGGCCATCAAGACCGGCGCGAGCAAGCTGATTATCGCCGATCTCACCGACGAGATGTGCGACGAGATTATCGTCCCGTCCGTCATGATGGACGCAAAATACGAAAAGTATCTGCTCGGCACCGCGTTTGCGCGGCCCGTTATCGGCAAGAAGCTGGCCGAAATCGCGCTGGCCGAGGGCGCCGACGCCATCGCGCACGGCGCGACCGGCAAGGGCAACGATCAGGTCCGGTTTGAGCTGGCCATCAAGCGCTTCGCGCCTGATATGGCGATCATCGCGCCGTGGAGAGAGTGGGAGATCAAGTCCCGTGACGAGGAGATCGACTACGCTGAGGCGCACCACGTGCCGCTGAAGATCTCCCGCGAGACGAACTACTCCAAGGACAAGAACCTGTGGCACCTGAGCCACGAGGGTCTCGATCTCGAGGATCCGGCAAACGAGCCCGATCTTGACAAGGCGCTGTTCCTCGAAATGGGCGTGTCCCCCTATCAGGCGCCCGATACGCCCACGACCGTTTCCGTCAGCTTTGAGGCAGGCGTTCCGGTGGCCGTCGACGGCGAGAAGATGAAGGTCTCCGACATCATCCGCAAGCTGAACAAGCTCGGCGGCGAGAACGGCGTCGGCATTCTGGATATCGTCGAAAACCGGCTCATCGGCATGAAGGATCACGGCATTTATGAGACGCCGGGCGGCACGATCCTCTATTTCGCGCACGAGCAGCTGGAAATGCTCACGCTCGACAAGGAAACGCTGCACATGAAGGAAAAGCTGGCCGTCGACTATGCCGACCTCATCTACAACGGCAAGTGGTACACCCCGCTGCAGGAGGCGCTGACGGCGTTTGCGAAAAAGGCCAACGAGTTCTGCACCGGCACGGTCAAGCTCAAGCTCTATAAGGGCAACATGATTAACGCCGGCATCACCTCGCCGTATTCCCTGTACTCTGAAAACCTCGTCACGTTCGGCGAGAGCGATTTCAACCAGGCCGAGGCCGAGGGCTTCATCAACATCTGGGGCCTGCCGACCAAGGTACAGGCACTGCGGGAGCAGGGGAAGCTGTAAAATCTCGCATCCAAAAGGCTCCCCTTGGGCACAAGGGCCGATTCCCCCTGTCAGGGGGAAATGGCCCGAAGGGCCAATAGGGGTAGGGATGCTGTCAGCGAAGCTGACTGAGGGGATTCGA
>CADBOK010000183.1 GCA_902796245.1 Oscillospiraceae bacterium
CGCCGCCCACATACAGCGCCCACGTGCAGCCGAGGCCGGATATCTCCGGCGGTGCGCGGCGCAGCTGGGCCCGCAGGCCCGATTCATACAGGATCCGCCGGCCGGACTGCGCCGCCGTCTGGCTGCGGAACGTAAAGAGATAGGAAAACATGGTCATCTCCTCCCGCTTCATCGTATGCGCCGCCCGCGGGATCTGCCACGATTCGTCAAAATTATATTATTCAAAAAAAGTTCATATTTATTCTTGACATTTCTGCACGCTTCGGTATAATAAAACACGTTATGAGAGAGGCTGCGGCTGACATCAGTAGGGCGCGTACCCGGCGGGGACCGGGCGTCTGAAAGGGGAAGCCGCCGAAGGGCCAGCGCCGTTCCCGCAGCGCCGGTACCTGGGACGCAGGAGAAGATCCTGCGGACTGTCACAGGAGGCTTGCCTCCGTGGAGAGCTGTCATGCACGAACAGGGATGTTTTGTTTGCGTCATGATGGAATCATGACGCATTTTTATTTGGGAGTGACATCCATGAAAAAGAACACCTGGAAAACCGTTCTGACGGTCGTCGTCCTGCTCGCCCTTGCGGCGGCGCTGGTCGTGGCCGCCGTCGAATGCGCGAACGGCGCGTCGCTGGCCAACACGGCCTGGTCGCTGCTGCCGCCGGTCATTGCGATCATTCTCGCGCTCATCACCAAGGAAGCGTACAGCGCGCTGTTCATCGGCGTGCTGGTGGGCGGTCTGTTCACCTGCGGCTTCGCGCCCGTGGCGACGCTCGACACCATTGTCAATGACGGCCTCATCGCCGCCATCTCCGGCAACGCGGGCATCTTCCTGTTCCTCGTGCTGCTGGGCGTCATCGTCGCGCTGGTCAACGCGGCGGGCGGCTCCGCCGCCTTCGGCCGCTGGGCCGAGACGCACATCAAAACGCGCGTCGGCGCGCAGCTGGCCACGTTCGTGCTCGGTGTGCTCATTTTCATCGACGACTATTTCAACTGCCTGACCGTCGGCTCCGTCATGCGCCCGGTCACCGACAACCACAAGATCTCCCGCCCGAAGCTGGCCTACCTCATCGACGCCACGGCCGCGCCCGTGTGCATGATCGCGCCGATCTCGTCCTGGGCGGCGGCGGTCTCCACCACGGCGGCGGACCTCGATACCGGCATGAGCGGCATCGAGCTGTTCGTCAAGGCTATCCCCTACAACCTCTATTCCATCCTGACCTTCGTCTTCATCCTCGCGCTCGTCGCCATGAAGTTCGACTACGGCCCCATGCGTCAGTTTGAGGAGCGGGCCGCCAAGGGCGATCTGGCCGCGCTGGCCAGCGAAGATGGCGAAAAGGCGAACCCCAACGGCCGCGTGATCGATCTGATCCTGCCGGTCCTCGTGCTGATCATCACCTGCACGGTCGGCATGATCTATGTCGGCGGCTTCTTCGGCGTCGACGCCTGGGGCGGCACGGACTGCGCAGGCGATTTCATCAGTGCCTTCGGCAACACCGACGCGTTCATCGGCCTGCCCTGGGGTGGTCTGATCGCGCTCGTGCTGACGGTCATCTACCTCGTCGCGCGCAAGGTCCTGTCCTTCAAGGAAGCGATGAAATGCGTACCCAAGGGCTTCATCGCCATGGTCCCGCCGATCATCATCCTGACGCTCGCCGTCTCGCTGAAGACCATGATCAACTCCCTCGGCGCGGACGTGTACGTCCACGACCTGATGTTCGCCGCCTCCAAGAGCCTCTACAGCATGCTGCCCGCGGTCATCTTCGTCGTGGCCTGCATTCTGGCCTTCGCCTCCGGCACGAGCTGGGGCACGTTCGGCATCCTGATCCCGATCGTCACCGCCGTCTTCCCTGCCGACAGCAATCTGCTCATCATCGGCATCTCCGCGTGCTGCGCGGGCGCGGTCTGCGGCGACCACTGCTCCCCCATCTCCGACACGACCATCATGGCCTCGGCCGGTGCGCAGTGCGAGCATCTGAACCACGTCACGACCCAGCTGCCGTACGCCGTCACGGTCGCCATCGTCAGCTTCGTCGGCTTCATTGTCGCGGGCTTCGTGCAGAACGTGTTCGTCACCTGGGCGGTCGGCATCGTGCTGCTGCTCGGCGCGCTGTTCCTGATCCGCGCGATCGAGCGGAAAAAGGCCGCCTGAGTCCCCATTTCATACGAAAAGCCCCTCTGCCGGACGGCAGAGGGGCTTATGTTTCTGCTGCTTATTTCTCCACGATCTCCAGCAGCTCCATGGGACATGCCTTGACGCAGATGCCGCAGGCGGTGCACTTGCTGGAATATGGGGTGTTTTCGTCCTTGACGATCAGGCCGAAGGGACAGGCCTCGACGCACTTGCCGCAGCCGGTGCAGAGCTTGCGGCTAATCATCCAGACGCCTTTGGGGTTCTGGGTGATGGCGCCGGAGGGACATGCTTCAGCGCACTTGCCGCACTGGACGCAGACCATGGGGCGGACGTTCTCGCCGCGCTGGACGATCTTCAGCGCAGCCTTATCGGGGTGGAATTCCTTATAATATGCGTTGGAGCAGGCGCGGACGCACTCCAGACAGGCCATGCACTGCACGCCTTTTTTGATGGACAGCTTTTTCATGAGCGTTCTCCTTCTCATTTTTATCTGTGATTTATTATACAACATAAACGAAAACTTTCAATATGTTTGTATCGATTTTTATCGATTCCTGCTCTGTAAAAAACTCACAGCATACCGCGCGCGGCGCTTGCAGAAACTAGCCTCAGCGATACGATTCGCAAAAGAAGGAGGAATTTCTCATGAAAAAAGGCTTGATCCTGATGCTGGCCGCGCTGATGCTCGCGGCGTCTCTGACCGCATGCGCGGCGACACAGCCGTATTACGACGGCTATTCGAACGTCTCCACGACCCGGAACGGCTATGTCAACGGCACGAACGGCTACGGCGGCGTGTATAACGGCACGAACTATAATCCCGGCTACAACGGCGCAGGCTACAGCCAGGGCGGCATGACAAGCGGCAGAACCGTGACCGGCAGCACGTCCGGCACGGCGATGCGGTAACGAGGTGCGCATATGACGGTACGGGGGTTCTTTCTGACCATGGGCGCAGGCGTCGCCGTCGGCGCGCTGGGCGCGATGATGCTGCCGAAAAACAGCGACGCATACCGCATGACGAAGCAGGCCGCAAAGGCCATTCAAAACGAGGCGGAAAAGGCCCTGGACGCGATCTCCGCGGCCATGTAAGCGGAAAAGGCTTCCCGGAGACGGGAAGCCTTTTTTCGGTTCGGAGGGATCGGTCAGAACGCCTTTACGGCGGCGGTCTCCGCTGCGAGGGCGTTGCGGTACCAGCCGAGATAGCGGTCGAAGCCGGCGGCGTCCTCGGGGTCGGGTGCAAGCGTCGTGCGTTTGACGTCCGCAAAGATCTCGGTCTCCAGATACTGCTCGAGCGTCTGGCCGGCCTGCTTCTGCACGAGATAGGACGCGAGCAGCGCCATGCCGTACGGCCCGCCCTCACCGGCGGACTCCATACATGTGACCGGCGCGCGGCAGGCGGCAGCCATATACTTCTGTCCCACGACCGGCGTCTTAAACAGACCGCCGTGACCGGTCAGGGAGTCAATGGCGACATGCTCCTCCGCGAGGATGTCCATGCCGAGCTTGAGCGTCGACATGGTCGCGTAGAGCTGGGAGCGCAGGAAATTGGCAAGCGTGAAGCTGCTTTCGGGCTTGCGGACGACCATCGGACGGCCCTCGTCCAGATGCGTGATGCCCTCGCCCGCCATGTAGTTATAGGTCAGAACACCGGAGCAGTCCGCGTCGCCCTCGAGGCTCTTCTGATAGAGCTTTGTGAACAGCTCGCCGGTCGAAACCTCCGCGCCGAAAAGCTTCGCCGTCTCGCCGAGAAGGGAGACCCAGGCGTTCATGTCGTTCGTGCAGTTGTTGCAGTGGACCATGGCGACGGGCTTGCCGCTGGGCGTGGTGACCATGTCGATCTCCTGATAGACCTTCGACAGAGGCTTTTCCAGCACGACCATGGCGAAGATGGACGTGCCCGCCGAGACATTGCCGGTTCTGGGCGCGACGGCGTTCGTCGCCGTCATGCCGGTGCCTGCGTCGCCCTCGGGCGGGCAGAACGGGATGCCTGCGGGCAGAAGCCCGTCAACGAACGCGCTTCCGGACTGCGTCAGCGCGCCCGCGGCCTGCCCGGCTGTCAGAACTCTGGGCAGAACGCTGCGGATTGTCCACGCGAAGCCGTATTTGGCAGTCAGCGCGTCGAATTTATCGAGCATGGCCGCGTCATAATCCAGCGTTTCGCTGTCAATGGGGAACATGCCGGAGGCTTCGCCCACGCCGAGGACGTTTTCGCCCGTGAGCAGATAGTGGACATAGCCCGCAAGCGTCGTGATGTGCGCGATATTCCTGACATGTGCTTCGCCGTTCAGGACGGCCTGATACAGATGCGCGACGGACCAGCGCTGCGGGATGTTGAAGCCGAATTCCGCCGTGAGCTGCTCCGCGGCCTCGCCGGTCATGGTGTTCTGCCAGGTGCGGAACGGAGCCAGCAGGTTCCAGTCCTTGTCGAAGGCCAGATAGCCGTGCATCATGCCGGAGATGCCCATGGCCGAAACCGCGCCCGGCAGCTCGCCGAGGTTGCGGATGGCGGTGCGCAGACCGGCCTGCACATCCTCCATATGGTAGGTCCAGACGCCGTTTTCCAGACTGCTTTTCCAGGTATAATCGCCGCTTTTGACAATGCGGTGCTCGCCGTCGATCAGGACGGCCTTGATGCGCGTGGAACCGAATTCAATTCCGAGATAATACTGTTTCATAGCAAGCTCCTTGATCGTCGTTTTTTAATGTTCAGCTTTATCATAACAGCACTTTCCTTTTTTGTCTAGCGGCCCCGCGAAAAAACAGCGCTTGCTTTTTGTCGGCAATACGCGGTATACTGGAGAAAAACAGCGAATCGGCGCTGCAGAAAAAGGAGATACGAGATCATGCTGCTGATCCAGAACGCACATATCAAAACCATGGCCGGAGAAGACCTTCCGAACGGCTGTCTACTGGTCGAGGACGGAAAAATCGCCGCCGTCGCGCCGGTGATCGGCGCGCCCGCAGGCGCGCAGGTCATTGATGCGCAGGGACGGCTGCTCACGCCGGGCTGCGTGGAGGCGCACTGCCACATCGGCCTTGACAATCAGGCCATGCGCTGGGAGGGCATGGATTATAATGAAATCGTCGACCCGGTGACGCCGCAGCTGCGCGCCATCGACTCGATCAACCCGCAGGACGAGGCGTTCGGTCTGGCGCTGCGCGGCGGCGTGACGACCGCCTGCACCGGCCCCGGCAGCGCAAACGTCGTGGGCGGCACATTCGCGATCCTCAAGCTGGCGGGAAAGCGCGTCGACAAGATGGTTCTGCGGTCGCCTGCAGCGATGAAATGTGCGTTCGGCGAAAATCCGAAGGGCTGCTACGGACAAAACAAGAAGCAGAGCCCGATGACGCGCATGGCCGTGGCCGCGCTGCTGCGGGAGCTTCTGATGCGCACCATCCGCTACCGAGACGACAAGGCGGCCGGGAAAAATCCGCCGCTGGACATGAAGCTGGAGGCGATGCTCCCGGTTGTGAACGGCGAGATTCCCATCAAGTGCCATGCGCACCGCGCGGACGATATCCTGACCGCCGTGCGCATCGCGCGCGAGTTTGATCTGAAGCTCACGCTCGACCACTGCACGGACGGCGAGATCATCGCGGATGAACTGGCGGAAGAAGGCTATCCGGTCTTCGTCGGCCCGTCGCTCGGCAGCAAGAGCAAGGTCGAGCTGCGCAGCAAGAGCTTCACGACGGCAGGCAGCCTGTACCGCGCGGGTCTGACGGTCAGCATCATCACCGACGCGCCGGTCATTCCGCTGCAGCATCTGCCGCTGGCAGCGGGACTTGCGGCTGCGGCAGGTCTTCCGATGGACGAGGCGTGGCGTGCCATCACCATCAACCCGGCCCGGAGCCTCGGCATTTCTGACCGCGTCGGCAGTCTGGAGCCCGGCAAGGACGCCGACCTCGTTCTCTGGACGGCAGACCCCCTGACCACCATCGGCGGCGAAGCGTACATGACCATCGTAAACGGCGAGATCGTCTATCAGGCGAAGTGACGCCTCCCAAAGGCCCCCCTTTCAGAGGAGCTGGCACGAGGCTGACTGAGAGGTCAGCAGCGGTCAGCCGCAAAAAGCATGATTCTTCGCCAAATGCCTGTACACCTATCCGCTTGATTGTAGGGTGCTGCGCGGAGCTCCGCTCCGGCAAAGCTACATGTGAAAAAATCGACCCGCGCGGGCTGTGTGCCCGCGCGGGTCTTCTCTTATTTCTGCTCCTGGATATACAGGCTGACGCGGCTCTGGATGAGCTTGGAGGCTTCTTCCACGGTCTTGCTGCCCGCAAAATAGCCTGCGGCTTCGTCAGAGATGATGTCCAGCACGTTCTGGTCGTAATCCACAAAGCTCGTCGTGGAGTCGATCAGGGCCAGCACAGCGTCATACTGCTCCTGCGTGACGGCGTACAACTCGATCATCGGCTCGTCGTCGTAGCTCATGCCGCCGCTGGAGATGGGGATGGGGTTGCCGTCGTCGTCAAGGATCTGGTTGCCGTCGGCATCCGTCTCGTATTCCTGCGTCATGGCCTCCTGCGCCTTTGCCTCAAAGACCGATTTCACAATGGGGTAATTCCAAA
>CADBOK010000184.1 GCA_902796245.1 Oscillospiraceae bacterium
GCTCTTCGACGAGCCGACGAGCGCGCTCGACCCGGAGATGGTCGGCGAGGTTCTGGAGGTCATGAAGGAGCTGGCGCACGACGGCATGACAATGGTCGTCGTCACGCACGAGATGGGCTTCGCCCGCGAGGTCGGCAGCCGCGTGCTGTTCATGGCCGACGGCAAGCTCGTCGAGGAAGGAACCCCCGAGCAGATTTTTGAGCACCCGCAAAATCTGCGTTTGCAGGATTTTCTGGGGAAGGTTCTGTAAAAACACCCGGCCCGCTGCGAAGCATGCAGCGGGCCGGTTTTGTATGAAGTGCTGGCGTATTTCGTTGTAGGGGTGCAGTTGGAGCTTTTGCACGATACAGTTCCCGCGTTCATGTTTCCCGATCGTCCCGGATGAACATGAGGATGAAGCTGATGAGCAGCAATCCGCAGCAAACCCAGATGGCGCGGATGTCGATGAGCTCCGTCACAAGACTGCCGAGTCCCGCGCCGGCGGCGAAGACGAGAATGACGCCGAAGTAGGTCTTTGCCGCGTCGAGCGACGCGCGGCTGCGGCTGTGCAGGTATTCGCCCAGCGCCTCCGCAGCGCAGCGGAGATTGCCGATGCACATGGTGCTGGCATAGACGTGGCCGTGGATCTTATGGAAGGTATGCACCTGCATGGCGCACACGAACGAGACGAGCGCGTTTGCCAGTGGGTTCAGCGTGTACGGCAGAAAGCCGACAATGCACAAAAACACGATCTCCTGCAGCAGAACCAGCTGCCGCCAGTGCAGCTGCCGGAAATTGCGGAAGCGCATGTGGATGAACTCCGCCGCCATCGTCCCGAGTACGAAGGACAGAATCGGGATCAGATATTTCAGGCACACGGCCCAGTCGCGCCGTAGCAGCGCCGCGCTCAGAAGCACAATGTTGCCGGTCTGCGCGTTGGCGAAGACCTGATCGCGGCTGATGTAGGTATAGGCATCCTGAAAGCCGCCGGAGAGCGTAACGAAGACCGCCGCGCGGAAGGTATCGGACATCTGCCCGTGGAAATGATGGCTGCGCTGCATACCGCACCTCGATTCTGCCGTACTCACGCCGCAAAGTCCGGCGCAAACGCAGTATATTATATGCGATAATCGAAAAAAAGTAAACCCTTTTGTAAAAAGTCCCCGCTTTCTGCGCCTTGCGCCCCGGCACGGACGTGCCGGGGCGTTTCGCAAGATTCGGCAATTCCGAACCAAAATCCGGCGCTTTCGCTTGACAGAAATATGCGCGGGGTGGTACGGTATGAAAAACAACGCTTTTGTTTGGAGTAAGCAGATGAAACCTGAAAAAACGGGCAGGCGGTGTGTCCTGATCCTTTTGATTTTGCTGGCGGCGGTCTTTTTCCTGTCGTTCCTGCTGGGCCGGTACCGCGTCTCGGCGCTGCAGACCGCGCGGCTGCTGGCCGACCGGGCGCTGGCAGGCATTTCGTGCGGACATCTGCGCCTTGTGCCCACGTGGACGCCGGAGGAGGCTTCGGTCGTCATCCAGATCCGCCTGCCGCGGATCCTGTCCGCCGCGCTCATCGGCGCGGCGCTCTCCGCCGCGGGCGCGTCGTATCAGGCCATGTTCCGCAACCCCATGGTGTCGCCGGATTTGCTCGGCGCGTCGACCGGCGCGTGCTTCGGCGCGGCGCTGGCGATTCTGCTCGGGGCCAGCTACGCCGTCATTACGGCGGGCTCGTTCCTCTTCGGGCTTGCGGCGGTCGGGCTGACGTATCTGGTCGGGCGGCTGAGCCGCATGCGCTCGAATCTGGCGATGGTGCTTGCGGGCGTGATGGTCGGGTCGCTGTTTTCCGCCGGAACTTCCTTTATTAAATTAGTCGCCGACACGAATGAGCAGCTGCCCGCCATCACCTACTGGCTGATGGGCGCGCTGACGGCCGTCCGGCTGGACGATCTGCATTTTGCGATGCTCCCGATCCTGCTGGGCCTGATCCCACTGTTTTTCCTTCGCTGGCGGCTGAACCTTCTGACCATCAGCGAGGCCGAGGCCCGCAGCATGGGTGTCAATACGAAGCTCCTGCGTCTGGCCGTCATCGTCTGCGCGACGCTTGCGACGGCGGCCAGCGTCTCCATCAGCGGCATGATCGGCTGGGTGGGGCTTGTCATCCCGCACATCTGCCGTCTGCTTGTCGGGCAGAACACGCGGTTTCTTCTGCCTTGCTCGCTGCTGCTGGGCGCGAGCTTTCTTATGCTGGTCGACGATCTGGCGCGGTGCCTGACGACGAGCGAAATTCCGCTCGGCATTCTCACGGCCCTTGTCGGCGCGCCGCTGTTCCTTTATTTAATCGTGAAGGGAGGCGCGCGGGATGCAGCTTGAGGTATCCGATCTCGTCTTTTCCTATGGTGATGAAGACGTTCTGAAAGGCGTCAGCTTCTGCGCGGACAGGGGCGAACGCATCGCCGTGCTTGGCCCGAACGGCGCGGGAAAAAGTACGCTCTTCCGCTGTCTGCTCGGCTTTCTGGAGCCGAAGCGCGGCAGCGTCAAAATCGCGGGCCGCGACGTGCGGGAGCATTCGCGCCGCGCGCTGGCGGCGGAGCTTGCCTATATTCCGCAGTCCTACAGCCCGGCGTTCGACCATACGGTGCTCGACAGCGTCCTGATGGGCCTCGGCGCGCAGCTTGGGCCCTTTGACAGCCCTACGCGGGCGCAGACAGACGCGGCGCTTCGAATTTTAAACGAGCTTGGCATCGGCGCGCTGGCTTCACGCGGCTGCATGCGCATTTCCGGCGGTGAGCGGCAGCTAATGCTGCTGGGCCGGGCGCTCATCCAGAACGCGCACACGCTCGTCATGGACGAGCCGACGGCAAGTCTGGACTACGGCAACAGCTTCCGCGTCATGCAGCGCATCGAAGCGCTGTCCGCCGGCGGCTACAGCGTCATTTTTTCCACGCACGAGCCGAATCAGGCCTTCCGCTACGCGACAAAGGTGCTGGCGCTGAAGGACGGACAGGTGCTGGCCTTCGGCCTGCCGGGGCAGGTGCTGACGCCGGAGCTCCTGCAATCGCTCTACGGCGTTCCGGTCGCCGTCACGCAGGTACAGGCCGGAAGCCGCGTCTTTTCCGTCTGTACGCCTTATGCGCAGGAGGAGAACTGAATGTTTGTCTGGACGCCGGACATGATCCGGTTCATGCAGGCGGCGAATGAAAAAAGCGACTATCACGCGCGCCTCGCCGCCATTCTTACGCCCAAGCTCTCCGGCTGCCGCACGCTCTGCGATGCTGGCTGCGGGCTGGGGGCGTTATCCGCCGCGCTGAGTCCGTATTTCGAGCAAATTACAGCAGCCGACGTTTCCGATGAGGCGCTTGGCGTGCTGCGGCAGACCATCCGCGCGCGGCAGCTTACGAATATCACGCCGCTGCACTGCGATCTGCTGACGTCGGAGGACAACACGCGGTACGACGCGATGGTCTTCTGCTTTTTCGGCAGTCTCGCGGAAATTCTTCCCGTCGCGCGCAGGCAGTGCGCGAAAACCGTTATTATCATCAAGAAGAATTACACGCTGCACCGGTTTTCCCTGACCGAGCAGCCCATCCGCGGTGAGGCGGCTTTCGCCGCGTGCGAAGCGCTTCGCAGGATGGGCGTGCCGTTTGAATTTGACGCGCGGGAGCTGGAGCACGGGCAGCCGTTTTTGTCGCTGGACGACGCCGTCCGGTTTTTCCGCATCTACAGCCGGGACGGGGATCCCGGCGCGCTCACGCCCGAGGCTGTCCTGCCGCGCCTGCGGCGGACGGACGACGCACAGTACCCGTATTATCTGCCGCAGACCAAGCGGCTTGGCATCCTGACGATCAGAATGGAGGATCTTGTATGAAAGCACTTTTCACATCCATGCTGCAGGCGCTCGCGCGGGGCGAGGGCGTCGTGCTGTGCAGCATTCTTGCCTCGTCCGGCTCCACGCCGCGCGGCGCGGGCGCAAAAATGGCGGTTTTCTCTGACGGCCACACGGAAGGCACCGTCGGTGGCGGTGCGGTCGAGCTGGAATCCGGGAAGCTGGCAATGGAGGTTCTGAACACGAAGCAGTCCCTCGTGCATGGCTACTGTCTGGCGCCCAACGAGGTCGCGGACATCGGTATGATCTGCGGCGGCAACGTGACGGTCTATTTTCAGTATTTTGATGCGCAGCGCGAGACGGACGCCGCGCTGCTGCGCGGCATTCTGGAGCTGCTAAGCGGCAATCAGAACAGCTGGCTCGTCTACCGCATGGACGAAGGCTGTGTCAGCGCGATGGGCGTCTACGACGACGCACACGGCCTGCGCTTCACGGACTGCATCACGCCGGAGGAGCTGCGCCCGATGCTCCGCGCGGACGCGGTCACGAAAAAGGGTGAGCCGCGCTATTACGTCGAGCCGCTCACGCGGGCGGGCTATGCGTATATCTTCGGCGGCGGGCATGTCGGCGCGGCGCTCGTGCCGGTGCTGGCCTCGGTCGATTTCCGCGTTGTGGTCTATGACAATCGGCCAAATTTTGCAACGCCGGAGCACTATCCGCAGGCCGAGCGCGTCATTCTCGGCGATTATCTGGACATCGGCGCGCATCTGACGCTCACGGAAAACGATTACGTCTGCATCATGACCCCCGGCCATCAGGCCGACCGCGAGGTGCTCCTGCAGGCGATGCGCTCGCCCGCAACGTATATCGGCTGCATCGGCAGCCGCCATAAGATCGCGCCGACCAACGCATATCTGTTTGCAAACGGCATCCCGGAGGAAGACCTTGCCCGTATCCACGCGCCCATCGGACTGGATATCCTCGGCCAGACCCCGGCGGAGATCGCCGTGTCGATCGCGGCGGAGATGATCCTGCACCGGGCAAAGCGCTCCGGGACTGCGAAAAAACCGCGCGGGGAGGGGTAAGCATGCACGTATTTCTGACCGGCCCCGTGCAAATCGGGAAAAGCACGCTGATCGCCGCCGCGCTGGAGCAGCTGCGGCCGGAGCGGCTCGGCGGCTTCCGCACCGTCTCGGCAAAGCCGGAGGCGGACGGCAGCCGGCCCGTCTATCTCCATCCCGCCGCCGCACAGGATCTGCTCTGCGAGGTCTATAACCGCGTCGGCATCCGCCATCCGGCGCTCGGCATCGCATCGTTTCCGGATGCATTTGAGACGGCAGGGCTTGCCGCGCTGGAGGGCGCGGAGGACTGCGACCTCATTCTGATGGACGAGATCGGCCGCATGGAGCGGCACGCCGAGGGCTATTCCGCGCGCATCCGGACGCTTCTGGACGGAGCCGTTCCCATCCTCGGCGTGGTGCAGAAAAAAGCCGACACCCCGCTCGCCGGCCACATCCGGAGCCATCCGAACGTGTGCCTGCTCGAGGTATCGGAAGAAAACCGCGATACGCTGCTCCCGGAGCTTCTGCGCGCCCTGCGCGCCTGACCGGAGCAGCGTCATCCGGAAACCTGAAAAAACCGCCCGGACGGGCGGTTTTTCGTCGTTATATCTCCTGCCGGCCTTCGAGTGCGCGCAGGAGCGTGACCTCGTCGGCGTATTCCAGCTGACTGCCGACGGGGATGCCGTAGGCCAGGCGCGTGACCTTCACGCCCATCGGGCGCAGCAGGCGCGACAGATACATCGCCGTGGCCTCGCCCTCGGTATCCGGGTTCGTGGCCATGATGACCTCGCGCACGGACCCGTCCGCCACGCGGTTCAGCAGCTCGCGGATGCGAAGCTCGTCCGGGCCTACGTGGCTCAGGGGCGAAATGACGCCGTGCAGCACATGGTATACGCCGTGATATTCCCGTGCCCGCTCCATGGCGATCACGTCCTTCGGCTCGGCCACGACGCAGATGAGGCCGTGGTCGCGCTCGGGGTCGGCGCAGATCGCGCACAGCTCCTGATCGGTCAGATTCTGGCAGACCGGGCAGAGGCGGACGCTGTCCTTCGCGTCCAGAATGGCCTGCGCAAAGCTCTGCGCGTCGTCCTTCGGCAGCGACAGCACGTAGAATGCCAGCCGCTGCGCCGACTTCATGCCAATGCCGGGCAGGCGCGCGAATTGTTCGGTCAGCCGCTCGAGCGCGGCGGGGAACGCGCGCATCAGAACAGGCCGCCCAGATTCAGGCCGCCCGTCAGCTTGGCCATGTTTGCGGACTGGTCGGCCTCGGCCTTGCGCATGGCTTCGTTGACCGCCGCAACGATCATATCCTGCAGCATCTCGACATCATCCGGGTCGACCGCCTCGGGATCGATGGTGATGGATTTGAGCTCGCGGTTTCCGCCGCATACGGCCTTGATGACGCCGCCGCCCGCCGTCGCTTCATATTCCTTCGCCTGCAGCTCCTCCTGCATTTTCATGAGGTTTTCCTGCATCTTCTGGGCCTGCTTCATCATCTGCATCTGGTTCATGCCGCCCATCGGCATACCGCCGCGATATCCGCCTTTTGCCATGTTTGTTCTCCTTCTATCGTAAATAAATTATTTGATCGTAAAAATGTCGCTGTGCCGCTGGCCGAACTGGACAAGCGCGTCCATCGGGTCGTCGCCCAGCCGCGAAAGCCGATTTTTGAGCGCAAAGCGCACCGAGACCGGCTTTCCTAAAATCGCCGACGCCTTTTCCCGGATCAGTGCCTCCGTATCCGGCGTTTTTTTGACCAGATCGAGCACAAAATCCGAATCTGCCGCCATGATGAGCGCGTCGCCCTGCAAAACCGGGTGGATCGGGCCGTTTATGGCGAAGAAGCCGCTGAGCTTGGCCGGAAGCGCCGCGCGCAGCTTTTCAGACAGCGCTGGCCAGAAGCCCGCGGGCGTCTCGGCCTGCGGCGCGGGAGCCGGCTGCGGCTGCGCCGGTGCAGGCGCGGGAGGCGCGCTCCCGCGCTCGGGATCGTCCGCGTCGTCCGGGAAGGGCGGGCGGTCGTCGTCGAATTCGTCTGCCCCGCTGCTCTTCGGCGCGTGTTTTACCAGCACGCCGGAGGCCAGCTGCTCCTCCACACGCGAAATGCGCGCGTCCAGCGCCTGCGCGTCGAGCCGCAGAGACGGCTCGCACAGCTGCATCAGAAGCAGCTCCGCCGCCACGCGCACGTCGGTGTTTTTGCCGAACGAGGCGCGCGTTTTCTGCGTTTCCGTCAGCACGCGCATCAGCTCGCCCGGGGAGAAAACTGTTTGCAGCGCCAGCGCCTGCTGTTCCGTCGCGATGCCGGAGAGCATGGTAAGCCCGCTCTTCGGGGCCGTGCGCAGCACGAGCAGATCGCGGCAGAGCGCGCACATCTCGCCCAGCAGCGCGCCTACGTCCTTGCCCGCGGAATAGAGCGCGGAGAAGATCGTCAGCGCCTTCGCCGTGTCCTGCTCCGCAATGGCCTGCATCAGCTCCGCCGTGCGCTTTTCGCCCGCGAGGCCGAGAGAAGCGTAGACGCTCTCAAGCGTCACAGGGCCGTTCGCCGCCGACGCGCACTGGTCAAGCAGGCTCACGCCGTCGCGCATGCCGCCGTCGGCCAGCCGGGCCAGCAGATTGATGGCCTCGGGCTCAATCTCGATATGCTCCTGATAGGCGATGAAATTCAGCCGGGAGGCGATCTCGTCGGGCCGCAGACGCTTGAACGCGAACCGCTGGCAGCGGGACAGGATCGTCGCGGGAACCTTCTGCAGCTCGGTCGTGGCGAGAATGAATAAAAGATGCGCGGGCGGCTCTTCGATAATTTTCAGCAGCGCGTTGAATGCCGCCGTCGAGAGCATATGCACCTCGTCGATGATATACACGCGCATTTTGACCGTGCCGGGCGTGTAGATCGCGTCGTCGCGCAGGACGCGGACGGAATCGACGCCGTTGTTGGACGCCGCGTCAATTTCCAGCACGTCCATGCAGCTGCCCTCGTCGATGGCGCGGCACGACGGGCACAGCCCGCAGGGGTCGCCGTGGTTCGGGTTTTCACAGTTGACGGCCTTGGCCAGAATTTTGGCGCAGGACGTCTTGCCGGTGCCGCGCGTACCGGTAAACAGATACGCATGGCTGAGCTTGCCCGTCTCAAGCTGCGAACGCAGTGTGTCGGTCACGCTCTTCTGCCCGACGACGTCCGAAAACGTCTGCGGCCGGTATTTGCGGTATAGCGCCTGATACATATCCGTTCACCTCCGAGACTTCTATTATACACAAAACCCACGCAGAAGAAAAGCCTCTGCGCAGTTTTTTGTCAGTCCGGAAGATCGATCTTCCCATGCTCCCGCTCAAACTGCTCGATCCGCTGCCGGATCAGGTAAATGACCTCCCCATTCGCCGAACGCCCATCGTATTGGGAAATATAATGCAGCTTGTAGTGCAGCTCGCTGTCGATGCGGAGTCCAAGGTGCTTATCTTTTTCCTTTTTGGGGAATTCCATATTGCCGCAGCCCCTTTCATGTACTTATTTCAAAAACAAATTGAGTTTAAAAAAAGTACATGATATCATGCGCAATATGTACTTGATTTAAGTACACAATACTTATATGAGGTGCGCTGCAATGGCTGACAATCAAAAAGTGTACGCAATTCTTTGCGGCGCTGTGGATGACGCTCTGACAGAGCTTGCGCGCACGCCCTCCTGTACGCATATTACCACCCGATTGATGGACGCGCTTTCGAGAGCGGGAACCCTCTATCTCGACGCGGAGGATGCAAAGCTGGTTTTACTGGAATCCGACAAACAGAAAAAGTAGCGCCCTGGATGCTGCCTCCATCCCTCCGAAAAGTCAAAGAATGTTCACAATTCGTTCCTTGACTTTTCATATTTTTCGTGTATGATTTAGTTCAATATTGAACAGTTCGATATTGGAGGTCTTTGTCATGCCAGAACCCCTTCTGACCGCGTCCGCCATGTTTGCCAACGCAGCGCGCTTTGCCGACGCCTATCACGCCGCGATCTCGCCGCTGTGCGCGGAAACCGGCCTGCCGCCTGCGGCGGCGGATATTCTGCTGTTTCTGGCCAACAATCCCGGCTGCGAGACGGCGGGCGAGATCTGCCGGATGCGGGGACTGAAGCCCGCGATCGTGTCGTTTCACATCGACCGGCTCGTGAGCGAGGGGTTTCTTCTCCGGCAGCCTGTCCCCGGCGACCGGCGCAAAACAGCGCTTATCCTGACTGAAAAGGCCGGGCCCGTCGTCGAACAGGGCCGCAGCCTCCAGAAGGCATTCGCCGACCGGCTCACCGAGGGTCTGAGCGCGGAGGACCTGGTGCACTTCTGCCGCTGCGTGGCAGCCTTTGACCGCAATATCGAACGCATCCGCACGGAAAATCCCAAAGGAACGGAGATGTAACCCCCATGATAAAACTTCTCAAACGCATGCGTAAGCGCGAGGCGCTCATGGCGCTTTTGTGCGCAGTTCTCGTCGTGGCGCAGGTCTATTTTGACCTGAAGCTGCCGGATTACATGACCCGGCTCACCACGCTCATCAAGACGCCCGGCAGCGTCACGGCGGATATTTTATCCGTCGGCGGGCAGATGCTCCTGTGTACGCTGGCCAGCGCCGTGCTGGCCGTCGGCTGTGGATATCTCGCGGCAAAGACGGCGTCCGGCTTCAGCTTTTCCGTCCGCGCCGACCTGTTCCATCATGTCATGGACGCCGGCAGCGAGGAAATGCAGTCCTTTTCCGTCCCCAGCCTCATCACCAGAACGACCAACGATATCACCCAGATCCAGATGATCGTCGCCATGGGCCTGCAGATGCTCATGAAAACCCCGATCATGGCCGTCTGGGCCATCATTAAAATTCTCGGCAAAAGCTGGACGCTCTCGGCAGTCACGGGCGGCTTCGTTGTAGCCATCGTCGTGATGGTGCTGCTCATCATGTCCAGCTGCCTGCCCCGGTTCCGGCAGGTGCAGAAAAAGACCGACCAGATCAACCGTGTCGCGCGCGAAAACCTGACCGGCATCAACGTCGTCCACGCCTTCGGCTCGGAGGACTATCAGAACCGGAAATTCGACGCCCCCAGCCGTGATATGATGAATTTACAGCTGAAGAACCAGCGGCTGTTCGCCCTGCTCCAGCCGATGCTCGGCTTCAGCATGAACGGTCTGGCGCTCGCCGTCTACTGGGTCGGCGCGGCGCTGGTCGAATCCATCGCGCTGACGGACCCCGCCGCACGGCTGACGATGTTCACAAACGTGCTGGTGTTCAGCACCTACGCGACCTATGTCGTCATGTCCTTCATGATGCTCGTGATGATCTTCATGCTCGTGCCGCAGGCGCAGGTGTCGGCGGAGCGCATCAATGAGGTTCTGGACACAAAGCCCCATGTCGTCCCCGGCACGAAGACCGAAGGAAGCGAGAGCGGCACGGTCGAGTTCCGCGACGTTTCCTTCCGCTATCCGGGCGCTGCGGCAGACGAGCTGGAGCATATCAGCTTCAAGGTAGACAAAGGCCAGACGCTGGCCATCATCGGCGCAACCGGCAGCGGCAAGACGACGCTGGCCTCGCTCATCCCGCGCTTTTACGACGCGACGCAGGGCGCCGTCCTTGTAGACGGTCAGGATGTACGCGAGTACACGTTCGACGCGCTTTACAACAAGCTCGGCTACGTGACGCAGAAGGCTGTTCTCTTCTCTGGCACAGTTGCGGACAACATTTTCTTCGGCCAGAGCGCGGCAGAAAAGACAGACACAGCGTTACAGGACGCGCTTTCCCTGTCGCAGGCAGCGGAATTTGTAGATAAATACCCCGAAAAGGCCGCGCATCCTATCGCCCAGCTTGGCCGGAACGTCTCCGGCGGACAGAAGCAGCGGCTGTCTATCGCGCGGGCGCTGGCGAGAAAGCCGGAAATCCTGATCTTTGACGACTCCTTCTCCGCGCTCGACTATAAGACCGACGCCGCGCTGCGCGAAGGACTTGCAAAGGAACTGCCCGGCACAACGAAGATCATCGTCGCCCAGCGCATCAGCACCATCCGCAATGCCGACCAGATCCTCGTGCTCGACCGCGGCGAAATCGCGGGCCTCGGCACGCACGACGCGCTAATGGCGTCCTGCCCGGTCTACCGCGAGATCGCCATGTCACAGCTGAGCGAGGAAGAGCTCAAAAAAGGAGGCGTTTCCAAATGAGGCCCAATATGCGTCCCACTGAAAAAACGGATTTAAAAGGCACTTTGAACGATCTGAGCGCGTATATGCACAAGAGCCTTGGCGTCGTCATTCTGGCGCTCGTGCTGGCGGCGCTCAGCGCCGTCCTGACCATCATCGGACCGGATCAGGTCGGCAAGATTGCGACCATCATGTCCGACGGGCTTCTCAGCGGCATCGACTTGGCTGCCGTTGCGCGGGTCGGCGTTCTGCTCGCCGTTATTTACGGTCTGAGCGCCCTCTTCGGCTTCATTCAGCACTATATCATGGCGAGCGTCACGCTCAGAATGTCCTACCGCATGCGTGCGGAGCTGTCGGAAAAGATCAACCGCGTGCCGCAGAAATACTTCAATTTCCATGCACAGGGCGACATTTTAAGCCGCATCACCAACGACGTTTCCACGCTCCAGCAGGGACTGACCAACAGCCTGCCGACGATTATTTCCGCCGCCACGCAGTTTTTGGGCTGCCTCATCATGATGTTCGTGACCGAATGGCGGCTGGCGCTCGCCGCGCTGGGCATCACGCTCGTCGGACTTCTGCTCGTCGTGCTCATCATGTCCCGCTCGCAAAAATACTTTACCGCCCGGCAGGAGAGCCTCGGTAAGCTGAACGGCTACGTAGAGGAAATGTACTCCGGCCACGAGGTCGTGCGCATTTCCCGCGCGGGGGGGCCCGTCGGCAAGACCTTCGACGTGCTGAACGACGCGGTCTACAACGCCAACTGGCGCTCGCAGTTCCTGTCCGGCGTCATGCAGCCGCTCATGAACGTCATCGGCAACCTGTCCTATGTCGCCGTGTGCGTACTCGGCTCGATCCTTGCGATTCAGGGGATCATCGATATTGGCGTGATCGTCTCGTTCATCCTGTACGTGCGCCTGTTCACCTCTCCCCTTACCCAGATCGCACAGGGCATGACGAATTTACAGACGGCCTCCGCCTCCGCGCACCGCATCTTCGACTTCCTCGGCAGCGAGGAGATGCCGGACGAATCGGAAAAGCCGGAGCTTCCCCGCCCCGTGCGCGGCGAGGTGGACTTCGAGCACGTCCGCTTCAGCTACCCGGATTCGCCGGATAAGATCATCATCAAGGACTTCTCCGCCCACGTCGCGCCCGGCCAGAAGGTCGCCATCGTCGGCCCGACCGGCGCAGGCAAGACCACCATGGTCAATCTTCTCATGCGGTTCTATGAGATCGCCGACGGCTGCATCAAAATTGACGGCGTCCCCTCACAGGACATCCGCCGCGAGGACGTGCACAAGCTGTTCGGCATGGTTCTGCAGGACACATGGCTGTTTGAGGGCACGGTGCGGGAGAATCTTGTCTACAATCTGCCGGACGTGACCGACGAGCAGCTGAACCGCGTCTGCCGCGCCTGCGGACTGGATAAATTCGTCCGCTCGCTGCCGGACGGCTTCGATACCGTCCTGTCCGAGAGCACCAGCATCTCCGCCGGACAGAAACAGCTGCTGACAATCGCCCGCGCCATGCTCCAGAACGCGCCCATGCTCATTCTCGACGAGGCGACCAGCTCCGTCGACACGCGCACGGAGCTTCTCATCCAGCGCGCCATGGACAAGCTGACGGAGAACCGCACAAGCTTCGTCATCGCTCACCGCCTGTCGACGATCAAAAACGCCGATCTCATCCTCGTCATGAAGGACGGCGATGTCATCGAAAGCGGCACCCACGAA
>CADBOK010000185.1 GCA_902796245.1 Oscillospiraceae bacterium
CGATGCCGCTTGCGCCGGACACCCCGATGATGCTTCCGGCTGGAATGTTCAAGGAAACATTCTGCAAAACCGTCTGGCTTCCGAACGCTTTACAGCAGTTTTTGATCTCAAGCATGACAGCACCACCATTCTGTCGTTCCGTCCGTATGTTTCTGCATCGCGCCGTTCAGACAGGCCGCATCCGCCTCCGGACAGCGGGCATAAAACGGACAGACAGATACTCCTTCGCGCAGAACCGGCGACGGCTGCATCCCGTTTGCAACCTGCGCGGCAAGCAGCGCTTTCGTGTACGGATGGCGCGGCGTGCTTAAAACGTCAGCGGACGCGCCCGTTTCCAGCGTCTGCCCGCCGCACAGCACCAGAACCCGGCCGCAGCGCGCAGCGACGGAAATATCGTGCGTAATGATGAGCTTCGCTGCATCCGGGAAAATCGAATCCAGGAGCGCGAAAAACTGCGCACGCCCGGCTTCATCCAATCCGTTCGTTGGCTCGTCGGCAATCAGAAGCCGAGCCCGGGAGCACGCCGCCAATGCGATTGTTACGCGCTGCGCCATGCCGCCGGAAAGCTGAAATGGATACTTGTCCAGAACCATCTCCGGCGCGTCAAAACCCGCAAGATGCAGCTTTTCTGCCGCCAATGCCGGGAACTCCTTGCGCGGCAGACCGAGCTTTTTCAGGCTGTCATAGAGCTGCTTTCGCACCGCGCGCGTGGGAAGAAGAAACTCCGCGCCGCTTTGCGGAATGTAAACGATTCTGTCGCCGCGCAGCGATTGCAGCTGTTTTCCTGCGGGAAGCGCCGCGCCGTCCAGCTGTACACAGCCGTCCCGCATCCGCACGTTTGCCGGGAGCAGTCCCAGAATGGAAAGCGCCAGCATCGTTTTACCCGAACCGGTCTCCCCGATGACCGCCAGCCGTTCCCCGGAGGAAAGCGAAAAAGAGACGTTATGCAAAAGCACGCGCTCGCCGCGCGAAAGCTTCGCAGAAATCGTCCCGCAGGCGTATGAGAACGCCGGGGAAAGTTCAGATGCAGCCATCGGCGTTCCCTCCTGATCGTAATTGCGATTTGCGATTATTGTACCGTATCCGGGCTGGCTGCGTAACCCTCCCCCGGGGATGGAATTTGATAAAAACGCGGAGATTTCCGAAGAAATCTCCGCGTCAGCCTGCCGCAGCCTTCCCGGCAGCGGCCTGTTCCTGTCATTTATTCCGTCCCGGACGCCAGCGCGCCGAGCGGGTCGACGGCCTCGCCGTCTATGAAGACGCTCAGGTGCAGCTGTGTGTCAGTGACCCAGCCGGTCGCGCCTGCGGCGGCGATGACCTGCCCCTGCGAAACGGCGTCGCCAGGCCCGACATAGAATTGACTCAGGTGCGCGTACATCGTCTGCACGCCGTTTTCATGCTCCAGCGTCACACAATACCCGTAGGCATCGCTGTAGCTGCAATCGAGCACCGTTCCGGCCGCAGCGGCCAGCACGTTCTGCCCCGCCTCGGCGTCGAGATCGATCCCGTTATGAAACGATTCCTTCTTCGTCAGTGGATGGACTTTCCGGCCGTATGTGCCCGTGATGGGCGCGTCCGCGTCCTCCAGCGGCCAGACGTAGACGGGCGCGGCTGATCCTGTTTCTTCCTGCGCGGCGGGGGCCGGGTTCACGACCGGATCAATATGAATGACCGGCTGCGTGACCGGCGCTTCGGGCATTACGGCCTGCGTCTGCATGACAGCAGGCGCTTCCGGGACGCGGGGGACGCTCCGTGCCTGCGTTGTAAGGACGCTCGCGGCGAGCAGAAACAGCGCCGCGGCCAGCGCGCCCGTCCAGACGGGAAGCCTGCGGAAACACAAAATCGCGCGGACGCGCTCCTCCGCGCAGCTTTTTGCAAAGCCGCTGCAAAGGGGCGAGGGTCTGGTCTGCCGCTGTGCCATGTCAAGAAGCGCCAGCGCGTAGGTTTTTTTGCAGGCCGGGCCGAGCACGCGCAGGACGGCCTCGTCGCAGGCCAGCTCCATATCGCGGTTCGCAAGACGCACCATAGCCCACACCAGCGGGTTCCACCAGTACAGGCACAGACAGGCAATCAGCAGCAGCTTGCGCAGGCAGTCTCTGCGGCGGACATGCGCCAGCTCATGCGCCAGCACGAGCTGGAACTGCGCCTGACCGGCCCGCAGATCGTCCGGCAGCAGCACCGTCGGACGGAAAACGCCGAACGTCAGCGGCGCGCGGCGGCTTTCGGTCACACAGATTTTCGGGCTGCGCACAAAGCGGAAGCGGTTCAGCAGCGCGTCGACAGACGGCTGCAGCAGCATGCGCCGGGCGCGGAACCGGCGCGTCATACACACGTAGCCGATCCCAAAATACACGGCAAGCAGTGCCGCGCCCCCGAGCCAGACCAGCAGCCGCCAGTCCGTCCCCGCAGCGGCGGCAGGCGCAGTCTGCGATGCGGACAGCTGCGGAAAAGGCAAAAGCGACGCCGCAATGGGCGCGGTCTGCGCCTCCGCCGTGCCGCGCAGCAGATTCCAGACGCTCAGCCGCGTCGGGATCTCGACCGGCAGCAGAAACCGGAGCGCGGCGACGCACCAGAGCGCCGGAAGAAGCCTTCGGGGCAGATGGTTTTTCAGCGTCAGCCGCAGCGCAAGGATCAAAAGGACCAGCGCGCTCCCGCCAAGGACTGCCGCCTGCACGCCCTTCATTCCTCCTGCGCCTCCACCAGCGCGCGCAGCCGCGCCAGCTCGTCCTTGGACAGCGAGCGGTCGGACAAGATCGACGCGAACAGCAGCTCTGCCGAGCCGCCGAAGACCTTGTCGACCAGCGAGTCGGCCTCCTCCTTCTGCGCCTGCCGCTTGGTGATCGCCGCATGGCAGACGAAATTCGGCTCGCGCCGCTCGATCGCGCCCTTGTCGATGCATTTTTTTATCACGGTATAGGTCGTATTCTTGTTCCAGCCGATGGAATCCGCCAGCCGAAGGGAAAGTTCCTTCGCCGTGCGGTCATTTTCCTGCCAGAGCACCTCCATGACCTTCCATTCCGAATCAAACAGCTTCATAGACAGCCTCCTGTTCCAGCTCTCATCTCCAGACTATCACATTCGTCCAAATCTATCAAGAGGACTTGCCAAGTGCAGACTATTGTGATAGTTTACGAATAGACTATCGCGATAGTACAAAAGAGAAAGGAGGTATCACGTTCCCTTTACACAAACAACCAACCATTTATGCGCCGCGCCAGTTGTAGGGGTCGATGCTCACATCGACCCGGCGGGATGCACCGATTTTACGAAAATCTGCGGCGAATCCGTAACTTCCCAATGGGCCGACAGAGTCGTCGGCCCCTACAACGCCGGTTCACGTTCCTCGTAGGGGCGGACGACTCTGTCCGCCCGCAGAATATACCGGTTTTATGGGAATCTACGGCGAATTCGTTGCTTCCCAGCGGGCCGATGTGGGCATCGGCCCCTACGACCAGTCGGGTAAGTGCATACGAATTTGCCGAGGATTTTCGATGCTTCCGTGCTTCCTGCCGGGCGGAGCGGAGCCCCGCCTACGCATCCACTGAAAATCCCGCATAAAAAGCGCCGCACGAACAGCCTTCCGGCGCGTCAGGAGGCTGGGACACTTCCCGCCTGTTCCGCGACTATATAGGCGTCGGCTGACAATACAAGGAACGAAAGGCACACTCACCCACCAAATCCCAGAAGGAGGTCATTATGAAGAAAATCCAACGGCTGACCGCCGTTTTTCTGATTCTGTTCATGCTCTGCGGCTGCTCGGCGCCGGCAGCCCCAAACCCCGTGGCTCTTCCGCAGACGCCTGCGGAAACCCGCACAGAGCCCGCGCCCGTTTCAGCGGAACCGGCGCAGGCAGAGCCGGAAACCGGGACATTTTATCTGGAATACGAACAGACCGCGCTGCCGGAGCCGCTTTTGTCCGTCACGGCGCTGAGCGTGCTGGACGGCGCGATCCTGCTCGGCGGCTTTTCGGATTCCGGGCTGGCTCTTGTGCGCCTGACGCCGGACGGGCGCAGCGAAGAGCTCCCGCTTCCGGGCAGCACGGAATATCTTTATGCACTCTGCCCGGATGGGGCAGGCGGGGCGTGGCTGCTCTGCGGGAGTCTGCCGAAGGGCTACGCGGACGCATACGGAAATTTCACGTTTCTGGACGCCGACCCGGAAGGCAGGCTCGCGCTGGCGCACTACGACGCCGCGTTTGCCCTGCAGGAGGTCATACTTTTGCAGACGCAGTACACCGAGCGCTTTTCCCAGATGTACAGGCTGGGCGGCGGCTTCTGCCTGATGAGCGCACCGCTGCTTGTCCGTCTGGACGAAACGGGCGCGGAGACGGCGCGGCAGAGTCTGGACACCGGGGACGGCTGGCGCTTCGCGGGCATGCAGGAGACGGACGGCGTGCTGTATGCCCTGACGCGGAATTTCTACGGTGAGGAGCTGCCGGAGCTGCGCAAATTCGCCCCGGACACGCTTTCCGCGCTCGAAGCCGAGACCTGCACGTCGAAGCTCACCGGCTTCGGTCTCTGCGCGGACGGACGGCTGCTGCTGGGAAACAGCGAAGAAGTTTTTGCATATAATACCAGCTCCGGGGAAGCAGAAACGCTGGTACAATGGCGGGAGCTTGGAGCCAACGTGACCGCCGAGCAGCTCTGGGAGCTGGCGGACGGGTATCTGCTTTTCACGCCGGACGATACGTCGCTCCACCGCCTGCGCCGCGTTCCCGGACAGGCGCCGGAGCGGACGGTGCTGACGCTGGCGGTCGTGTGCGGCGATACGCCGCTCTGGGCGTTCACACAAATGCTGAAGGATTTCAATCTCAGCCAGGACACGTACCGGATCGACTGGACGTTCTACACAGATTCGCAGTACGCGGACGGAGAACCGGCCGCCCTGCTGCGCACCGCGCTCATCGCCGGACAGGGGCCGGATCTGTTCGCGTTTTATACCAACGGCTACAATCCCGTTCCGCTTGTGCCGGAGGACGTCTGCGCGGACCTCCTGCCGCTGATGGGCGGCGAGATCACCCGGGAAACACTCCTGCCGGGGTTATATGATCTGATGGAGTCGGACGGCGCGCTGTATCAGCTGCCGCTGACCGTCTCGGTCGATACGCTCATCGCGCCGTCGCGCCTCATCCCGGAGCCGGGCGTGACGTTTGCCGGATTCGAGCAGGCGCGCAGCCGGATGCCGGACGGCTGGGTCCCCACCGGCTCGTGGAACACGCCGGGCAATCTGTTCCATTTCTGCGTCCCGTTCTGCATCGGCGCGTATACGGACAGAGCGGCCGGAACCTGCAACTTTGAAACGCAGGGCTTTTACGACTGCCTTGCGTGGTGCAAGACCTGGGGCGGCGACGGCTCGACTCCGGAGGAGCAGGAGACGACGCTGGTCAAGCTTACAAGCATCCGGGGCGTCGACCAGCTCGCCGGGCGGAGCGAATATGTCGAGAAAAACTGGTTCGGCGAGCCGGGATACACCTACGCGGGCTTCCCCACGCAGTCCGGCAGCGGCAGCGCCTATCAGGTTCTGACGAGCCTCGGCCTCGGCCAGCAGTGCAGCGACCCGGACGGCGCAAAGGCGTTTTTCGAATTCTGCTTTTCCTATTCGCAGGACGGCGCGCTTCCGGCGGATTTCAAACGTTTACAGGCGGAGCTGGCGGCGTATCAGTCCGCGGACCCGGACAGCGGGGCGGAGACGGTCAGCGAGGCCGACGCGGCGCAGTTTAATGATCTGCTGGACGGCATCACCGTGCTGGCAGGGCTGGACGGACAGCTGGCCGGGATCATTCAGGAAGAGGCGGCCGGGTATTTTGCCGGCAGCATGACGGCGGAGCAGGCCGCGCGGAACATCCAATCCCGTGCGCGTATCTATTTGCAGGAGCGCCGCAGGGCATGACAAAGCCCCGGATAAACCGGGGCTCAGCGTGTCGAAAAAGTCTTTTCGCCCCGCTGAGGCAGATTTTCGAACTTTGAAAAAGTTCGAAAATCTGGTTGATTGAACGCGA